>CAYSXM010000001.1:0-28446 GCA_964434905.1 uncultured Pirellulales bacterium
CGCTGGCAATGGGTCCGGCCGGCGCCGGCCGTCCTTTTTTCACGCCCCCCCCCCCCCCCGGGTCCAGCGCGTGGGCCACGGGTTCTTGATTTCCTGAAGACCCGCTGCCCGATGCCGAAAAACCGCGAACCCTACCGGTCTGGCGACCGCTGGCGACTGGTGCCTGGGGGCGGCGCCGGCCGACTGTGCCTGCCAACTGCGCCGGCGGTTACAATGGAAAGAATCGGTACCAGGTAGTTCGCCGGTCTGGCCCCGCAGGGCGCGCATGAGCACGGACAACCAAACTTCGCCCGGCGGTTGGCCGGTGCTGTCGATCGTGGTGCCTTGTTTCAACGAGGCAGCCAACGTGCCCGAACTGGCGCGGCGGTTGTTGACCACCTTCGATGCGTTGGGGTTCGCGGCCGAAGCGCTGCTGGTCGACGATGGCAGCCACGACGGCACACTGCGCGCGGTGCGGGCCGAGGCAGCGCGCGACGCACGGATTCGCCCTTTGGCGCATGCCAGCAATCGGGGTCTATTTGCCGCGTGGCGCACCGGGTTGGCCGAGGCGCGGGGCGACTATTTCGGCGTGATCGATGCCGATTTGCAGTACCAGCCCGAGGACCTGGCGCGGCTGCTGGCGCGGCTGGCGCAGGGCGATTGCGACGTGGCCCAGGGGGTGCGGGTCAATGTGCGCGAAAAGGGGGGCTTGCGGTTCTGGCTCAGCCGGGGTTTCAACGCGCTCTTGAACCTGGCATTTCGCATGGCGTTGGCCGACAACAAGTCGGGTTTTTTCCTGACCCGGCGCGACGCGGCGCTCGATTTTCTGGACTACGGCAGCCGCTACGTCCACCCGCAATCGTTTGTCATGGTATCGGCGCATCAGCATGGTTACCGCATTGGCGAGCTGCGCACATTCTTTGCGCCGCGCGAGCAGGGCGCATCGTTCTTGGGGCGTTGGCCACTGCTGGCGGCCTGGGTCTGTTTTGTCGACGTGTTGCGCGCGCTGCCTGAGTTTCGCTGGCGGCGGCGGCGCATCGAGGCAGTGGGGCGGGCCTTGGCGGTGGCCGGGGTCGACGTGCGCCGGGGGTTGCCGGTCCGCGCGCCGGCTGAAGCCCGGCGCTGGCGGCGCTATGTGCGCGCCATGCCGGTGCATCATTGGATGATTGGCCGCGACGCCGGCGAGTATTACGAGCAGTTGGCGCAGTCGCAGTGGCTTGCACGCCCGGCGCTCGAGGAACTGCAGCGCACTCGGCTGGCGCACCTGGTGCGGCATGCCTACCGGCATTCGGCGTTTTATCGTCAGCGGATGGATGCGGCGGGCATTCGCCCCGAGCGGGTGCAGTCGATGGCCGATTTGGCGGAGCTTCCCCCGCTGACCAAGGACGATATCCGCGCCCATCTGCACGCGGGTTTGTTGGCCGACAATGTGCAGGTGCGCGACCTGTATCCCATTCGCACCAGCGGCTCGACCGGCAATCCCCTGTTGATGTATGTCGATCGACCGCAACTGGAAATGCGGTGGGCCGCGACCTTGCGCTCGCAGGAATGGACCGGGTATCGGTTTGGTGATCGCTGCGCGCGGCTGTGGCATCAGACGATCGGCATGTCGCGGCGGCAGGTGGCACAAGAACGGCTCGACGCCTGGCTTTGTCGGCGGCACTTCGAACCGGCCTGGCAGATGCGGGCAGACAACCTGGCAGCGGTCGTCGAACGGCTCCGCGGGCATCGCCCGGTGCTGATCGACGGCTACGCCGAGAGCCTCGACCTGTTGGCCCGATTTCTGGCCGAGCAACCGGGAAAGTTTCCGGGGTTGACCGGCCTGATGTCGTCGGCGCAGACCATGCCGGGGGCCAGCCGCGCGCGGATCGAAGCGGCGTTTGGCGCGCCGGTGTTCGATAAGTATGGCGCTCGCGAGTTCAGCGGCATCGCCTACGAGTGCGCCGAGCACCAGGGCTATCATGTGGTAGCAGAAAACGTCATCGTCGAGATCGTGCGCGATGGCCGCCCCGCGCGCCCGGGCGAAATGGGCGAGGTTTGGGTGACCGATCTGAACAACCTGGCGATGCCGCTGTTGCGGTACCGCTTGGGCGACCTGGCACGGGCGATGGACGATCGGCCGTGTGCCTGTGGTCGGGGGTTGCCGCGGATTGGCGAAGTTCTGGGGCGCACACAGTCGATCGTGGTGGGGACCGAGGGGCAATTGGTGCCGGGGAGTTATTTCGCGCACCTGCTCAAGGAATATGACTACGCGATCGAGCGCTTCCAAGTGGTTCAAGAGCGCGTGGGAGAACTGGAGCTGCGCATCGTGCGTGGGGGGCGTTTTTCGCCTGCGGTCGTCGAGCAAATTCTAGCGCAATTCCACGAGCGTTTGGGTGCCAGCCTGCGGATCGCCGTGCGGTTCGTCGACGAGTTGCCGCTGGGGCAAACCGGAAAATTCCAACACAGCGTGAGCCGGTTGCGGTTCGATTTCCAGTCGGCCCAGGTGGCGTGTGCACCGCAGGAATGTGGAGACGACCAGACCGGCGCCACGCACGATGCAATAGGTCACGGCGCAATGGGTCACGACACTGCGGGGCCCGACAACCCTGCGCAGCGGCAGGCCGATCGTTGGTCTCCACCTCGCACAGGGACTTCCAAGGAATAACCGGAACCATTGGTTTTGCGTGCCACGGGCTGGGGCAGCGCGGAAGAGGGGCTGGTCCATCCGACGGGCAGGGCCCGTGGCCACACGCATCGCGTATCCACCCATGCCACACGGTCCACGTCATTCTTCGGCCGACTCTGACGGGGCGCCGGGTGCCATGGGGCGCGGGGCGCCGGGTGCCTTGCGGCGCGGAGCGCCGGTCGCTCTGGCGCGGGTGGCGCCGCACAACCATGGCTTGCACTGCGCTATCGGTGCAGGGTGGGCGGCCTGCCCTGTGGCCGCGGCGGTCGATCAATTGTGGACGGCGCTCGACGACCCCTGGCAGGCCGTGCCGGTTGGGGGCCGGGTGGTGGTCAAGCCGAACTTTGTGGCCGATCGCGATCGCGAACACGTGCTTTCCGACGCCGAACTGGCCGCCACCTGTACCGACACGGTGCTCTTAGAGTTGGTGTTGCGACGCGCCTGGCAGGCGTTGGGCCAGCGGGGTGAACTACTGGTCGTCGATTCACCCATTGAAGGGACGGACATTCAGGCGACGCTCGACCGGTTGGGCGTGAACCACTGCCTGGCGCGCTTGCGTGCGGAAGGTATCTCCGTGGCGTTTCGCGATCTGCGCGATTTCACGCTGAAGCGACACTTCTGGCTGGACGATGCGCGATTTGCCAGACGCTCTTGGAATGTTGGCTGGCTCGAGCGGCAGGCTTTGCCCGGCGACCCCGAGGGCTATCAGGCGATCGACCTGGGCAGGGCCAGCTATTTCGAGGACGGTTTTACCGACTTCGACCGCTTGCGGTTCCACCAAAGCGCGCGCGGCAATTTGCGCGCCTGGCACGCCCCGGGTCGGCATGTTTACTGGCTGGCCCGCTGCGCGCTGGCGGCCGATTTTTTTGTCTCGCTGGCCAAGCTCAAAACACACAAGAAATGCGGCGCCACGTTGGCGATGAAGAACCTGGTGGGGCTCACGCATCGCAAGGAGTGGATTCCGCACTATCGCCGCGGCGGGCCGCCCGGCGGCGACGAGTTCAACACCGAAACCACTTGGGCGGCGCGGCGCGCCTCGCGCTGGCGACGCGTGAGCATTCCGGGTGGCCACTCGCTGGTGGTCAATGTGGTGCGTCGTGAAGGCCGGGCGGGCGGCGTGGAATCGGGCAACTGGCATGGCAACGACGTCGTGTGGCGCGTGGCGCGCGATTTGAACATCGCCTTGCTTCAGACCGATGCCGGGGGCCAATTACAGCCGCGGAGAACTCGCGGCTATCTGGCGCTGATCGATGGCCTGACCGGTGGCGAAGGCGAGGGCCCGTTGCGACCCGTGCCCGTGGCGTCGGGTGTGCTGGTGGCCGGTTGCGATCCGTTGAGCGTGGATCGCGCGGCGTGCCGGTTGATGGATTTTCCCAAGGGCAGCGTGCCGATGGTCGAAGCGCCTTTGTGGGGTAGTTATTGGTTGGGGACCAACGATCTGGCGGCGCTGGATATCCGCCCCGCCGAAGCGGCCGACTGGCGGATTCCGTTTCGCCCACCATCGGGCTGGCTCCGCGCGTAAGGGCCAGGCAAATTCGCGGCGATCGTTCATTCCGACCGGGCTGGGTCGGCTTCGTTCAAGGTCCAGTCGTAGGGCAAGTAGCTCACCTGGGCCCGGCCGCTGGTGGCCAGGTCGCGGCTGGCATCGTCGGGCAGGAAGGGGGCGATACGCCGCAGCACGGCCGCCGTGTCGGGACCAAAATCGCGCGCGAAGTAATCCAAGATCCATGACATTTCCAGCCGGCCCCGCGGCACATCGGCCCGGAACTTGGTGGGGTCAGCGAAAAAAGCCCGCGCATTGGCGTCGAGTTGTTCGTCGAGGGTCGCCTGGTGATAGGCCTGATTCAAGAGCCGGGGACAACCCCGCGCCGCGCAGACCAGCGCGAAATGAATTCGCGGATCGCCCAGCGGGCGCAGGCGACGATGCTCGATGGCGTCGAGCGACACCCACTCGGCGCCGACCGGCAGCAGCAAGTGGTACCAGATGTGGTAGCCCCACCAGCGTGGCGTGTGATTCCGAATGCTCGAGGTCGGATACTCGCGCAAGATGCCCCGCACCGTGACGGCGTTGTAGGCGTTGATCCAAAACGCCAACTCGGCGGCGCGCGGGCCGTTTTGGTGGAGGTCGCCGTGTGCTAGTTCGGCCAGATAGCCGTCGAGCGCGGCTACGTCGGCCGGGGTGGCCAGCCAGCCTCGATAGTCCACCAGGCCGGCGTCGTTTACATAGCGCGCCAGTAACTTGTTCCAGGCCCCGTGTTCGATTGCCGACAGCGGCCGGCGCTCCGCGGCGGGTACCGGTTGCCCCAGTCGCACGCGCTGCTGCCGCTGCCAGCCGATAAGCACGCAGGCTGCGACCAGCGCCCCGCCAAGGCCGATGATCCAAGGGCGCGCGGTCATGCGAACAGCCGCCGTTCTAGCGTCGCGGTGCCAGGATGAAATCGCGTTCGCGGTACGGGTCGGGGCCAGGGGCTACTTGGGATAGCCAAGGCGTGCCGCTGGGGGGCCAATTCACACCCATACTTCGGATTTCGCACGTGGCATGCGACCCGGGTGGTGCGGAGCGCACACCCAGACAGCGTGGGAGCGAACCTGCAGCCCGGCAGCCGCGCGGGGCGCTATTTTCCGGCGCTAGCCGGGACGTCGGTGGGACCCACGATGCGGACATTGGTCGACAGGAAGTAGGGGGCGCCTTCCTCGCCAAACACTGCTTCGCCGAAGACCGCGGCGAAGCCGGTGGCGGGTACCGGCATTTCGTAGCGATAGCCATCGGCCGTGGTTTGCACCGGAAACGAAGACCACTTGGCCGGCCGAAAGTCCTTGGTGGGCGAGGTGGCTACCCAGGCGACGACTTCGCGGGGAGGCTGATCGCTGGACAGGTTCAGGGTCAACTTGTTTTCGGCTTCAGCCAACTTCCACGAGAGCTGGGGTAGTTTCATCTGGCCCGTCATGTGCTTGTGCAGCGCGCTGATGCTGCCGACCAGCCGTCGGAAATCGTTCAGGCCATGCACGTTGTTAGGCACGTAGAGAATGTATTTCTCGCCTTGCAGATCGTCCCAATAGATGTTCAACGCGTCGAGGGTCCAGTAGGGATCGTTGGTGCCCATGATCAGCAACTTGGGCTGGGTCAGTGCGTCGCGATAGCTATAGGGGTCGACAATGGCCGACAGGGCCTTGCCCTCGGGGGTTTGGTTCTTTCCTTGGATGCCGCGCTTGGTATAGTCCTCGATCTGCACCGAGTACTCGCCCCAGGTGGCCAACTGATGTTCCATCTGCTTGGTCGTGTTGAGCATGTCGATCACCATCGGGGCAATGGCCTTGGCACGAGGATCGACCGCGCCGGTCAACCAAGTCGTCCAGCCGCGCTTGCTCGCGCCGGTAACCGTGAAGTTTTTGATGCCGAAGCCCCATTCCTTTTGCGCAAATTCTTGCGCGGCATCCATCGCGCGTACCGCACTTTTCACCATGGGCAACAGCAGCGGCCATTCGGGATCGCCGGTTTTTAGATACTCGTCGAACGTATAGGCGATGATTTCGTCTTCCACCTTGCCGTCGAAAATCGGCTGGAACGGTACGTGGTTCAACAGCACCACCGGCGCGTCGAGCTGCGCCACCACGCTCGACAAGACCGACAGTTCGCCCGGCAGCCGATCCTTACTGGCGTCGAAGGGGCGCTCGAAGTGTTCGTCCCAGCCCCCGCCCGAAATCAACATCAGGGCATCCTTGGCCTCGGTCATTTTTGCAGGCCGCAGGATGATGACCTGGTGCTTCCAGACGATACCGCGCCAGGTTTGCGAGGTGAGAATCAACTCGGTGGCCACCGTCTTGCCCAGCTCGCGCTCCGAGCGAATGGCCCAGTGGTAGCTGTCGTCGGGCTTTGCCACATAGGCGGCCAGGGCGCCAGGCGCGGCCTCGGCCGCGTTGGCTCGCGGAAGGGAGCCCGCCAGCACGGCCACGCCAAACGCCACACCGATCCACCAGGCCGATCGCGTCACGGAAGTGCTCCTCAACGATGTAGGGAAGAAGGATGCCGGGCCGGTGGCCACGACAAGGTTTCAGACGGTGTTTCCAGGAATCGCTATTCGCCAGAACACCTGACCAACGCGACCGATCGCCACGCTGCACGAACCCGGCACGCTGCACAACCAAGCAGATTGCCAGCCGAGTGCCATATTATTCCTTGGCAGGGCGAGGTTCACAACCGGCCGCCGACCAACGGCAATGCGCGCTGCATCGCCCGCGCAACCCCAGGGGGGCGGCGAAACCAAGCCGGTTGAGTTCTGTAGCACCGCACCTGTCGGGAATACCCGGTGCCGGGTCGGTGGGTTTCAATTGGCGGTCTCGGGGCAGCGGCGCAAGCTAGGCAGGCTGCCTAGCAAGGCCCCCCCCACTTGGCACGACACGCGGGCGGAAGTCGCCTTGTGGCCTGTTGGGGGTTCGGATATCTGTACGCCGCCGCGCGGCCTGCCGTCTCGTCTTTTCCGTCGCGTGGTCGCCTGGGCAGCCCGGTGCTGCCTCTTGTCGATGGTCTCTTCTGGTCTTTTGTGCCTACGGAACCGCACTGCATGGCCGGCGCTGGCTGGACCCGCCGTGTGATGGTTATTTCCGCCTGCCTGTGTGCAGCCGCGGTGGCACGCGCGCAAAGCGCCCCAGAGGAGCTGCCGCCGCCCGTTCCGCGGCAGGTGGCCGAAGACGCAACCCAGGTGGTCGACGTGCAGATTCAGGGGCACCGGGAAACTCCGCTGGCGCGCATCAGCCCCCATATTCGCACGCGTGCCGGTCGCCCCTTCGACCCCGAGATTGTCGAGGAAGATGTCCGCCGGCTCATTCGTTCGCGGCAGTTCATCGACGTGCGCCCGCACACCCAGCAGGTGCCCGGGGGCGTGGTGGTGGTGTTCCAAGTGGTCGAGCGGCGCACCATTCGCTATGTGCGGTATGTCGGTCGGGTGAAGGTCCGCCGAGAAAAAGCCCTCGCCGATAAGACCACGCTCAAGGTGGGCGATGCGCTGGACCCCTTTGCGGTGGAAGAGGGTCGCCGCAAGCTGGAAGAGTTTTATCAGGAACGCGGCCACGGCAAGATCCGCGTGGCGGTGCTCGAAGGTGACAAACCCGACGACCGGGGCGTGATCTATCTGATTCACGAAGGCCCCCGGCAGCGCGTCTCCCAAGTGTCGTTTGTCGGCAATAGCGATATCGTCAGTGGACGCCGGTTGCAAACGCAAATCCAAACCCGCAAACCCTATGTGTGGTTGTTCAAGGGTTATGTCGACCGGGCCAAGATCGACGAGGACCAGGATCGGCTCACCGCCTACTACCGCAGCCTGGGTTTTTTCCAGGCGAAAATCGGCCGCGAGCTCGAGTGGGACGATGACAGCGACCGGTTGCACGTGACCTTCGTGATCAGCGAGGGCCCGCGCTACCAGTTGCGCGACGTGCGATTCCTGGGTCACACCAAATTTCAGGAGGCCGAGCTGCGCGAAAAGCTCGAACTCACGGCGGGCGAGTTCTTTGATCAGGCCACGATGGACCAGGACGTTCGCAACATTCAAGACGTGTACGGCGGCGCCGGCTATGTGTTTGCCAACGTCGTGGCGGAACCGCGATTCCTGGAAGAACCCGGCCAGCTCGACCTGGTGTACCGGGTGGAAGAGGGGTCGCGGCACCGCATTGGCACGATTACCGTGAAGATCACGGGCGAACACCCGCACACCAAGCAAACGGCGGTGCTCAACCGGTTGTCGCTCTACCCTGGCGATATCGCCGACATTCGCGAGCTGCGTTCCAGCGAGTTGCGGCTCAAGCGGTCGAGCATCTTCATGAACAACCCGGCGCAAGGGTCGGCGCCGCGGATCGTGTTTAGCGAACCAGAAACGGATGTGGAAAACCTGGCTGAACGCCCCACGCAGGACGGGGTGCGTGGTCAAAGCCCCGATCAGCCGCACGTGGTCCGCCGCCCGCCGGCCGGGGGATCGGGCGAGGGGGCCGACGTCCGGCCGCTCGATGTGGCGATTGTCGAGGAAGCCGAGCTCGAACAACTCAACGCGCCAGGCGCTGCGCGCCGCTGGAAGACTTTGGCACGCGGGTTGACGACCCTGCCGGCCGCGGTGTGGTCGTGGCGCGAGTCGCTATTCCCCAGGGGCGTGGCGCCGGGCGCTGTGCCTGGCGCGCCGGCTCCTTCAGCGACGAATCCCCAAGCTACTGCGCCGGCCGCCGGAGCCAGATCGTCGAACCCTCCGGCGCCTGCGGTGGCGAGGCCGGTGGTGGTGCGCGGCCAAGATGGCTGGTCCCCCTTCGGTGGCGCGGAAATGCCTAGCCCCTCGACAACCAACCGTGGAGTTTTTGGGCGACGCAGCCCGCCTGTCGCGTCGCCTGGCAGCGTGGCGCGGCGCGTGCCGCAATACACGGCACAGGTTCCCCCACCGTCGACCGATCCGCAACCGCCTCCATTGGTGCCGCTGGGTGCGCCGAACTCCGTTGGCGCTGCGCCGCAGGGCTATGCTCCGCCTGGTGGTTATGTGCCACAACCAACCTCTGGGGCCTCCGCTCCGTACACGTCGCCCTATTCGACTGCCGCGCCGCCGGCACCGTTTGCGCCGCCATCGACGAATCCTGCAGGCAGTGTTTATGCGCAGGTGCCCACCGGCGGCCTGCCGGCGCCGAACTATGCACCACCCTCGCAGGGCGCGCCGCCCATCGGCTATGCCGCGCCCGGCGGCGTGGGGGCACTGCCAGCCTCTGGCGCGTCTGCGAACCCGGGCATGGCGCCGCCGAGCGGTTACGACAATCCGGGAGAACTTTTTCCCGAGGGAGGCTACCTGAACGCTGCCGAGGAACCGACCCAGGACGTGCCGGTGGTGGTGGAGGTGGAAGAGACGCAGACCGGTCGGATCATGCTCGGAGCGGGTGTGAACTCGAATGCGGGTTTGGTCGGCAATTTTATTGTCGACGAGCAGAACTTCGACATCAGTCGCTGGCCTGGCAGTTGGGCTGAACTGCGCGACGGGGTGGCGTTCCGCGGCGCGGGCCAGCAGTTTCGCCTGGAGGCGGTGCCGGGGACGCAGTTCCAGCGCTATTCGGCCGTGTTCCGCGAGCCCTATCTGTTCAACACCCCGATCAGCTTTGCTCTGAGCGGGCACTTTTTCAATCGCCGTTATCGCGATTGGGACGAAGAGCGTTTGGGGGGCCAGTTGACCTGGGGATATCAGATACGGCCGGACCTTTCGGGCACGATCGGGCTGCGCGCGGAAAACGTCAATCTGAGCAATCCGCGTACGCCTGCTCCGTTGGCGGTGACGCGCGCGCTAGGCAACAACGGGCTATACACCGCGCGGTTTGGGCTAGTGCAAGACACGCGAGACAGCGCGTTCATGCCCACCGAGGGGCATCGCATCGACTTGGGCTATGAGCAGGCGTTTGGCGAGTTCTTGTTTCCCAAGATCGAACTCGACTTGCGCAAGCACTTCTTGATCCGCCAGCGGGCCGACGGATCGGGTCGCCACACGATCACGTTGTCGAGCACCACCAATGTCGGCCTCAGCACCTTGCCGGTGTTCGAGAACTATTTTGCCGGTGGTTTCTCCACGATTCGCGGTTACTCGTTCCGCGGTGCCTCGCCGCGCGATCTGGGGGTGATTGTCGGCGGTCGGTTCATGTTCCTGGCCTCGGCCGAATATATGTTCCCCATCACCGCCGACGACATGTTGCGGGGGGTGATCTTCTGCGACACCGGTACCGTGGAAACCGATGTGAAAATTCGCAGCGAGAACTTCCGTGTGGCGCCGGGTTTTGGCCTGCGGATTACCATCCCCGCCATGGGCCCGGCGCCGATCGCGCTCGACTTCGCCTTCCCCGTGCTGAACGCACCGGGCGACGCGATCCAGAACTTCAGCTTCTTCGTGGGCTTCAATCGGTAGTCCACCGCGCGGAACCAGCGCCGACCTGAGTGTGTGGGGCGGCTTCACCGCGGTTTCTCGCGGTTTCAGTGCGGCTGCGCGACCTGCCCCCCCGCGCAAGATCGGATTGACCCCCAACGCGCTGGTCGGCTATACCATCTGCCCGGGTCGGTCCGTGAGCCAGGAGGGCGTGCGGTGTTGGCCCGGGGCCAGGTGGCCCGGGCAGGGCCTGCCTGTGGTCCTCATGCATTCCGAGTCTGGTTGCATCGACGACGGGTTCGCCAACTCCCTGGCGCCCTGACACTCGCCGCAAGGAAGAGGCGCTCTGGGATGGGTAGCTACTTGGCCAGCGTGTGGCGCTGCCGATATTTTTGGCTTTCGCTGGCACGGCTCGATCTGATGAATCGATACCGTCGCAGCATGCTGGGTATCGGATGGTCGCTGTTGAACCCCGTGGCCATGGCCTTGGTGCTGTGCGTGGTGTTCAACAAATTGTTTCAACTCGACGCGCGCGATTTCTGGTTGTTTCTGCTAGCCGGGCTGAGCTTTTGGAATTTCATAGCCGGCAGCGTCATGCAGGGTTGCCAGGCGTTTCGCATGGGCGAATCGTACATTCGCCAGCACCGCACGCCGCTGGCGATCTACCCCCTGCGAACGGTGTTGTCGGGCTCGTTCCATTTGATACTGGCGCTCTTGGTCGTGGCGGTGATCAGCACCATTCTGCACGGCGGCGCCGACCCGACCGCGTGGGTCAGCCTGGTGCCGGCGCTGGGGCTGATCTTGGTCTTGGCGTGGTCGCTGGCGGTGGTGGCGGGGTTGGCCACGGTTTATTTTCCCGATGTGCAACACCTGAGCGAGATTGGGTTGTCAATCTTGTTTTACGCCACGCCGATTATTTACCCCACCACCTTGCTGCGCGAGCGCGGCCTGGGCTGGCTGGTCGATTACAACCCGCTGGCGTCGTTCGCCGACCTGGTGCGGCAGCCGCTGCTGGCAGGTGAAATCGCCTCGGGCGCGGCCTTTGCTACGGCCACGGTCACAGCCGGCGTGGCGGCCCTGGCGGCCGGTTGGCTGCTTTCGCGGTTTGAACATCGGCTAGTTTTCCACCTCTGATGTCGCACCCGGGGCAAACCTGGCCATGGCCCATATTCATCTTGATCACGTCGGTCTGACGTTCCGGGTCCGCAAGGCGGGCCGGGTCAGCCTCAAGGAATTCCTGTTGCGGCGGCTGTTTCGACCCACTGTCAATCCGGTGGTCGAAGTTCCCGCACTGCGCGACGTCTCGCTCGATTTTCGCGAAGGCGACCGCGTGGGGGTAATCGGCCACAACGGGGCGGGTAAGAGCACCCTGCTCAAGGTGCTGGCCGGCGTTTATCCGCCGAGTGCCGGCAAGTTGTACGTTACCGGGCGAGTCAGTTCGCTGTTCGACATCTCGCTCGGCTTCGAGCCCGAGGCCGACGGCTGGACGAACATCAAGCTGCGCGGCTATTTGCAAGGCGAAACACCGCAATCACTCCGCGCCAAGACCCAGTCCATCGCCGAGTTCAGCGAACTGGGCGAATTCATGGACCTGCCCGTGCGGTTCTATTCGGCGGGCATGTTGGTACGGCTGGCGTTTTCGATCGCCACGGCCATCGAACCCGAGATCCTGCTCGTCGACGAGGCTCTGGGGGCCGGCGACATCGCTTTTCAAGAAAAAGCCCGCGAACGGATCCGGCAGATGGTCGAACGCGCCAAGATCGTGGTGGTGGTGAGCCACGACCTGGATACCCTGGTGCGGCTGACCGATCGTGTGGTCTGGCTAGACCACGGGCGGGTGCGGTTGGTGGGCGCCCCGCGCGACATTGTGGAGGCTTACCGCCGACACATGCAGTCGGACGTGGCCCGCGCCGCGTGATCGCGGCGCATGGCGCAGCGCACCGGCCATCTGGCACGGCCTGGCGCCAGCAGTGCTAGCAGTACGTTGACGAATTCGACGGGCTGCTGGCAGTACACACCGGGCGCGGTCGGGCAGTCGTTCGGCCATGGGTTCGCGCTGGCGCGTGCGTCGCACGGAATCCGGTCTTGGCCCAGGCTACCTGGTTCGGCTAACCTGCCCGACTCGGCCCCGCGACAGGGAGCCGTGGCCAAGTGGTTCGCAGCCCGAGGCGCACGATGCGCATCTTGTTCGATGGCCTGCCGTTGCGTGGGCAAGTAACCGGCGTCGGCCACTATGGCCGGCAGCTCCTGGCAGCGCTTTCGCGCCACTGCGCCGTCGAGCGCGTGGGTGTGTTCGATGGTTGGCGCGTCGACAGTGCCGCTAGTTTCTTGGCATCATTGGAAACCGCACGCCCCGAAAACACTTGGCGCCGACAACTGGCCCGCGTGCGTTGGAACCTGCCGCTAGGTCGCCAGGTAGCTCAGCCGTGGCGTTCTTGGCGTTTGGCGCGGCAAGCGCGCCATGCCGAGTGGTCGCTGTTTCACGAACCCAACTACGTGGCGCCCCGCTTCGCGGGTCCGGTGGTGACCACCGTGCACGACATGGCGTTCTTGCGCTACCCGCAGTTTCTGCCGCGTGATCGCCGGCGGTTCTTGACCGCGGCGATTCGACCGGCGCTGGAACGATCTGCGGCGATACTGGCCGATAGCCAATTCACCCGCGACGAACTTCTGGAGTTGTGTCCGTGGGTGGAATCCCAGCGCGTGGTGGTGGCGCACCTGGGAGTCGATCGCGAGGCGTTTCGGCCGGAGGCAGATTGCCAGGCCGACCGGGAACGGTTGCGCCCTTGGGGTTTACCCGAGCAGTTCCTGTTGTACTTGGGTACGCTCGAACCGCGCAAGAATTTGCAAGGCTTGCTGGCGGCCTATGCGCAGTTGCCGGACCGCCTTCAGCGTGCCTTTCCATTGTTGCTGGCGGGCATGCGGGGCTGGAACGAATCGTATTTTCGCGGACCGCTGCGGGCCTTGGAGCAGGCGGGGCGGATTCGGCGCTTGGGATATGTGCCCCAGGCCGTGGTGCCGGCGCTGTTGCGGTCGGCCACGTTGTTTTGTTTTCCCAGCCTGTACGAGGGCTTTGGCTTGCCTCCGCTGGAAGCCATGGCCGCGGGAACCCCGGTGCTGGCGGCCAGCGCGGCCTCGCTTCCCGAGGTGCTGGGGCAGGCCGCGCTGTGGGTCGATCCGCACTCGCCCCAGGATATCGCGCGCGGTCTACACGATCTGCTAGAGGACGAGCATCTGCGTGCCGCCTATGCGCGACGGGGCTTGGCCCATGTCGGACAATTCACTTGGGATCGCACAGCCGAGGCCACGGTCTCGGCCTATCGACGCGTGTTGTGGGAGCGAGCCAGCGGTCGACCGATGGCGCGGCAGGCCGCGTAGTGCAACCGCGCGCGCCAGGCGCGCGGTGGAGCGTGGCCGAGGGGGAATCTGCGTGACCAAAACTAGCCAGCCACGAACTGTCGCGGCTTTGCCTGCCGCGTGGGCCAGTGACCCACGCTGGTTGTCGGTGGCGCTGCTGTTGACCATGGGGATCGAGGCGGTGTTGCTTACCGCATCGCCGATCGTGGCGCGCGATGGTCTGGGGTTTATCGAATATGCGCGCCAATTGTCTATGGAACCGCTCCGCGCGGTGCGCACGCACGACCAGCACCCTGGCTATCCGGCGCTGGTCTGGGGTGCCGAGCGCGCGCTGGCCTGGTGCGGCGCGGCGGAAGACACCGAAACCTGGACCGCCGCGGCCCGCCTGACTTCGGCCGTGGCAGGGGTTGTTTGCGTGGCGTTGCTGTGGTGGCTGGCCCGGGAGCTGCATGGGGTCGAGGTGGCCAACGCCGCGGCGCTCGTGGCCGCGGTGTTGCCTGTGTTGCGACAGAACGCCGCGGATGCACTCTCGGACATGCCCCATTTGGCCTGCTACCTGGGTGCCACCGCGGTAGGGTTGTGGGGGCTGCGCCACGCGCGGCTGAGTGCCTTGGCAAGCGCCGGAGCGCTGTCGGGCGCGGCGTATTGGATTCGCCCCGAAGGCCTGAGCGTGGCCGCCGTGCTCATGGTTTGGTTGGCCATGGCACGAATGGCCGAGACGGCCTGCAATTGGCACTGGCGCAGCCGCGCCGTGTTGGTGGTCGGCCTGGGCGCGGCCCTGGTGGCGGCGCCCAACATGCTACTTACCGCCCGCGTGACCGGAAAACTGGCCAACAAGGCGCTGTGGGCCAGCACGGCGACACCGACCGGGCCCTTGGCCGCAGAGGTGGCGAGCGCCGCGACACCACGGCGCGTGGCCGCCGGGCCCGACTACGCGCACGAGCGGCGCGAATCGGAGCGACGCGAGTTCTTGGATCGCTCGCGCCTCAAGTTGGCGGCGGGTGCGGTGACGGAACTGGCCACCGAATGGACCAAGGCGCTGCAGTATGTCTTGATTTGGCCGCTGGCCGTTGGGTGGGCTCGGCTACGCCGCGCGTCGCCGCGGGGCGTTGGCGCGGGTCTGGTAACCGCACTGATGGCCTGGCAAGGCGCGCTACTCCTGGCGCTATACTTCGTGGGGGGCTACATCAGCCATCGACACGTGATGCCCATCGTGGTCTTGTGTCTGCCGGCGGTGGCAGTAGGGGGGGGCGATGTGGCGAGGCGCATCCAGACCACGGCCTGGGGCGCGCGCTACCCGCGCTGGGCAGCGGCCGCGGTGGCGGCGGGCCTATTGGCGTTGTGCCTGCCGCGCGGTTTGCGCCCGATCAACGCGGCGTTTCGGCCCTTGCACGAAGCCGGCATTTATGTGCGCACCCACGCGGCGCCCGGCGATCGCGTGCTGACCAACGTGCCGCATGCGCTGTTCTATTCCGGGCAGCCGGGCCTGGTGCTGGTGAAAGATGGCGTTTACGACGTGGCCACGGCGCTGGATCTAGCCCGCGACAAGCCGTACGCCTTCGTGGTGTTGGATGTGGGCGATCCGCTGCACTTTGACCAGAGCTGGCTGGCCCCACTCCAGGTGGACTATGAGCGGGTACACGACAGCAACACCGCAGCGGTGAAAACGCACCACCACGTGGCGGTGTTTCGCCGGCGCGGCCTGGCCCAGGTGGCCACCCGGCCAGAAGCACCGCCGCCGCGCTAGCAGCCTGTTGATTCATTCGACAGGCTGCGACGTCGCATGGATGCGATGACAGAATCGCGACGTTTGTCGTGATTCTGCGAGCCGTGCGGAGTGGCTCTCCGCACTTGGCGAGGTTGAAAAATGCCACGACGGCATTTTTCATCGGGCTGCTAGCGCGGCGGCAGCACCCCGGGCTTGAGCTTGCGAGCAAGTTCCGTGCAACCGCTGGCCAAGCGGTTGAATTGGCCGAGGCATTGAATGATTTCGTCCACGCCCGATTGCCCCAGGAAGGGGACGTTGACCCGCAACGATTCTGGCTCGAACTCCAACAGCTCGTGCAGCCAGATGATGCCGAGTTTTTCCTCGAGCAGGTTGATAACCCGCAGCGACAAGCCCAGCGCTTCCAATTGGGCGATTCCAAAATCGCGCGAGTCGACCGCCATCAACAACGAGAACCGCGCGGACGAATCGATCGAGTCGACCAGCCGAGCTTTGCGCGCCGGGGAAGCACTCAGCGCAACGCGGCCGAGTGCGCGCTGTTCCAAGGGCGCCGAGGGTCGCGGCGCTGGCTGTTCCAACACCCGCCGCGCGGTGGCCGTTTGGCAACGTTCGCGATCTTGTGGAGCGCGCGCGTGGGGCGTCGGGCGACCGGGCGCGCCGCGCTCCGGCCGAGCGGCTGCGGAAACACCACGGCGACGAGATTTCATGGATGCAGTCGACACAACTCACCTTCCCTCTGGATCGATGTAGCGACACGGCTGGGGGGCTCGAAGTTCGGAGGCAGAGCCACACGCAGGTGCCGAGTCTGAATGGCCGGCGCGCGGTATTTGGTCCGGCGGCGCCGCTGACGTGGGTACGTGTGCCACGGAGAATTGGATCGCGCAGGGAGCAAAAAAACGGGAAAATTCCCCCAGTTTTCGGGAATATTCGCCCCGCGAAAGGACTTGCGATCAGGGCGGATAACCAACCAGGGGGTGTTGGACAGTTGGTTTTGTTGCCGTGCCACAAGAACGGACGAGTACGTCCCGCACGCCGAAAGGCCCGAGCAGGCGCGCGGCCGCTGCACGCGACCTGCTCGAACCGACAGGCGACAATTTGCCAGGCGGCATTATGCCAGGCCACCTGACGCGGCGCGCTGCCGATAGCACCACCAGGAATAGCCCACCGGCACCACCCCTGTCGCGACGAACGTCGCGGTCGGTACCCACACCCAACCGAACACGGCGGCGGTCAGGAATCCGACGGCGCCCATGGCCGGAAACCACCAACTGGCCATGCGATGCGTGTCGTCCCAGGTATTGACATCGGCCAGTGTCCAGGGAGTGCGCACACCCATCCAAAAGTTTGGCCGGACCGAGCGCATGGGCGGACCTAGCGCGGCAATCAACAACGATACGCTTGCCAGGATGGCGCGCCCCACGTCGAGCCGCGGCCAAAAAGCGCCACCCAGCACCACGGCATGCATGGCGACCAGGAACGTCGTGACCAGCAGCACCACCGCAGCGTAGGTCGCGGCAAACGGTTCGACCTCGAAACGCCGCGGCGACAACCAAGGCAGCACCGCCAGCAAGATCCACACCAGCACCGGGGTGGCCAAACCCACCCACGCCGCCCAGATCTTCTGGCCATGGCCGTCCACCTGACCCTGCAGGTTCCAATGGATCGGCAGTTGATCCGGCAAGCGAGGGTAGATCGCAGCGGTGCCCAACGCTGCCAGCGCGATGAGTGCCAGGGAAGCCCACCAGCAAGCCTGTCGCATGGATCACCTTGGTGTGCCGAGCGCGTCCCGTGGCGTTCGGGCCCATCGCACATAGCGCTGAATTGTTAGCTGCGCCAAGCAATGTGTGTGGCGATCCGGTCGGCAGGTCGAAAAAACTCTCGACAGCTTACCCAGGCAGCACCGCCAGGCTTACTGCGGCAGGGCCTCGAGCACCGCGTTGACCACAGCTTGTTGACCTTCGCGAAGTAGCTGCAATTTTACCGTGGCCCCGACTTCCAAGCGATCGATCCGCCGGTACAGATCGTCGGCCTTTCGGATCGGCTCGCCGTCGATGGCGACAATAACATCACCCAGGACCAATCGTCCCTGTTCGCCAAATTGAGTGGCCCGCAGGCCGGCCTTCTCGGCTGCGCTGTCTGGCGACACGCCTACGACCAGCACGCCTGGCAACTGCAGCTTGCGCGTCACGGCATCGGCGGCAATGGTCACCCCCAGCCCGGGGCGAATCACACGGCCATGGCTTATCAGTTGCGGTACTACACGGTTGACAGTATCGACCGGCACGGCGAACCCAATGCCCGCATAGGCGCCCGAGGGGCTAACGATCGCGCTGTTCACGCCGATCAACCGGCCGGCGCTGTCCAACAATGGCCCGCCCGAATTGCCAGGGTTGATCGCGGCATCGGTTTGGATCACGCCTTGAATGGGTCGTCCGGTGACGGCGCGGACTTCGCGGTCGAGTCCGCTGATGATGCCGGTGGTGAGTGTTTGGTCGAGGCCAAACGGATTGCCGATTGCGAAAACTTTTTGGCCGACTTCCAGGTCGTGCGAACTACCGACCAAGATGGCTGGCAAACGCTCCTCGGGCGCCGCGATGCGGAGCACGGCCAGGTCCTTGTCGGGCGCGGCGCCCACAACTTGGGCTTCCCAGGTGCTGTGGTCCGACAGCGTCACGCGCGCCGCATTGGCCTGTTGGATCACATGGAAATTGGTGACCACATGCCCCGCCCTGTCCCACAAGAAGCCGGACCCCGTGCCCGATGGTGTTTCGGCCAAGTCCATGCTCAAGGCGTTGCGGCGCACGGTGAGCGTGGTGATAAACACCACCGAGGGTGAAGCTTCGCGAAACAGCGAGATGGTGGCCGTCTCATCGGCCGCCAGGTCGCCCCGCGCGGTCACCGGTCGCGGCTCGACCGCGCCTTGCCTGGGCACGTTTTGAAACCGCCACCAGACCAGCCCCGCCAAGAGCACCCACAGTGCCACCAACGTCCACCGCGCGGGGGCCGTTGCAGTTCGATCCCGCCACGTGGCACCGTGGTCGCCTTCCATGATCACCTAGGCTACAGATGATATAGGCCGCCAGATGATTCAGGCTATGGCCTCTGCCAGCGCCCTTTGTCCCGCGGCTTGTACTACCGATCCGTCGGGATACTCGATGTGCAACACCACTTGGTTGCCTTGAATTTCACAAACCGTAATGCGGATGTCCTCACCGATTAGCAATTGGTCTTCGGCACAAAGCGACATCTCTCGCATGGCTGGCCTCGAAGGAAGTAGCGTATTCGATCCGACCGCACGCGACGAACCCGCGCGAACATCTCCCCAACACAGGGTTGCCGCGCGATCATCCGCGATCGGTGTGGGCCGCGAAACGGCTCACGAGGGTTCATCCTCTCGATCCAAAAACTATTGTCAAGAACTTCGCGGAACGAATGTCGCGCCAGGCGGAAATTCGATTTGGAACTAGGGTCTTGACAGCGGGCGCAGCGGGCATTCCGCGCTGCCAGCAATGCTGGCACGCGGTACGGCGGTCGTTGGCTCGCGAAAAATTCGGCTGTTACAGGCGTTCGACCACGGTGGCCGTACCTTGCCCGTGGCCGATGCAGATTGCCAACAGGCCCAACGTGCCCTGCACATGTTCCAATCCGCTGAGCAGCTTTGCCAACAAGCCGGGCCCAGTGGCGCCGAGCGGATGGCCATGCGCGATAGCGCCCCCCCAAGGATTCACCCGCGATAAATCGGCGCCGGTCGCCTGCGCCCAAGCCAACACCACGCTGGAGAAAGCCTCGTTGACTTCGATCCAATCCAACTGATCGATCGTCACGCCGGCCCGCGCCAGCGCACGCTGCGTGGCCGGAATAACGCCCAACAGGCCCATGGTTGGGTCGCTGCCGACGGCCACCCGCGCGCGGAACCTGGCCTTGGGGCGCAGTCCCGCCGCCAGCGCGGCCTGTCGATCGGCCACCAGCACCGCGGCGGCGGCGTCGGCCAGTTGGCTGGAATTGGCCGCGGTGAGCACACCCTGACCCGCGGGGCGATAAGCAAGAGGTAGCGACGCCACCTTCGCGGCGTCGACGGTGGTGCGAATGCCCTCATCGCGCTGGGGAAGACACGCCGCGCCTGCGCTATCCAGCGCCGGTGTTTCGATCAACTCGCGGTGCCAGTGGGCGGCCGCTGCTGCTGCGGCGCGGCGCTGGCTTTCCATGCCATAGTTGTCGAGCATCTGGCGCGACAGCCCGAACTGCTGCGCGATGCGTTCGCCGCTTTCGCCCTGATGCACCAGTTCGTATCGTTCGGCCAGGGCGGGGTTCAACCGCTCCAATCCACCCACGTCGCTGAACATGGGCACGTGCGACAAATGTTCTACCCCGGCCGCGACCACGAATTGTGCATCGCCGGCCGCCACGGTTTGCGCGGCGAAGTGCAGCGCTTGCTGGCCTGATCCGCACCAGCGGTTGAGCGACACCGCCGGCACCTCGGGGGGCCAGCCCGCCAACAGCGAGGCCAGCCGCGCCACATTGGCTCCTTGCTCGCCACACTGGAACACGCAACCAACCTGCACATCGTCGACCCGCGCGGGGTCGATTCCGGTGCGGCCTGCCAATCCGCCCAGCGCATGTGCCAACAAGGCATCGGATCGCGTGTGCCGATAATAGCCATTGTTTTTGCCAAAGGGTGTGCGCACCGCATCGACAATCACCGGTTCGTACATGCATCCCTCGCGTGGTCTTTGTCCCAATGTCCATCGCCGCGAAATTGACCCGGCTTTGGCAGCCAGACTACACTATAGGAGAGTCCGCTCGATTTCACGCCTTCGATCTTTCCACCCTGCCTCGCCGCACAACCGAGCGACTGGGGGCCCGCCAGTGGACCGGCACCGCAAGACCCGCTGGTTCGTCGTGCTCGCGTCGGCTGGCGTGTGGTATGCCGTGCTTGCGCCCGGCGGTGCCTGGGCCGCGGAAGCCCCTGACGATCTGTTCGAGCGCGCGGTGCGACCGCTGTTCGAGAAGCATTGTTGGGAGTGCCATGGTCCGCTGAAACAAGAAGCGGGCTTGCGGCTCGATAGCCAGGCGGCGCTGCTCAAGGGAGGCGATCATGGTCCGGTGCTAGCACCGGGCGATAGTGCCGGCAGCCGGCTTGTGGCGGCCTTGCGCTACGAGGGCGAGGTGCAGATGCCGCCACCGGGCCAGTTGCAATCCGACGAGGTGGCTGCCGTGGCCCGTTGGGTCGAGGCGGGCGCGCCCTGGCCCGAGTCTCCTTCGGCACCGACGGGGCCCGCGCCGTTTAGCGAGGCGTATTACGACCAGGTGGTGGCCCAGCACTGGGCCTTCCGCCCACCGGAAATGGCGCCGCTGCCCGCGGTGGCCGACGTGGCCTGGCCGCGTAGCGAGATCGATCATTTCATTCTGGCCGAGCTCGAGGCACACGGCCTGCGCGCGTCGCCAGCCGTCGATCGCCGTCGGTGGTTGCGCCGCGTGACGTTCGATTTGCACGGTTTGCCACCGAGTGCAGAGGAGTTGGCCCAGTACCTGGCCGACTCGACGCCCGACGCCGACGCGCGCGTGGTCGACCGTTTGCTGGCCTCGCCGCGTTATGGTCAGCGTTGGGGGCGCCACTGGCTCGACGTCGCGCGCTACGCGGATACCAAGGGGTACGTATTCACCCAGGATCCGCGTTATCCCTATTCCTATACCTATCGCGATTATGTGGTTCGGTCGTTCAACAACGACTTGCCGCTCGATCGCTTCCTGCTCGAGCAGTTGGCCGCCGACCAACTCGATCTGGGAGACGATCGCCGACCGCTGGCGGCGCTGGGTTTCTTAACCCTAGGGCGCCGCTTCATGAACAACACACACGACATCATCGACGATCGGATCGACGTGGTGGGACGAGGCTTGTTGGGGCTGACCATTGGCTGCGCGCGGTGCCACGACCACAAATACGACCCGATTCCCACCGCGGATTACTACTCGCTATATGGCGTGTTTGCCAGTTCGGTCGAGCCCGACGATCTGCCGATTATTGCGCCGGTAGCGCAGTCGGAAGCCTATGCCGAGCACCAGCGCGAACTGGCCGCGCGGCGCGCAGCGCTCGAGGAATTCATGGCGCGGCAGGTGGCCCATCTGCGCGCCGAACTGATCGAACAGGCGCCGCGCTACCTGGCCGCCGCCGCGCTTGCGGCCGATGGTGCGCCAGGTGACTTCACCATGATTTCCTTCGATCCCGGCGATCTCCGACCCCCGGTGGTCGATCGATGGAGGCAATTCATTCGAGATCAAGGGCCCAACCACCCGGTGTTCGGCCCGTGGAATCGCCTGCTGGCACAGCCACCGGCAACCTGGCCCGAGGTGCTGTGCACGTTGGCCGGCGGAGCAGGCAGCGACGCCGCGTCGCTGGTCGCTTTCGATCCGCGCATTGTGGCGCATCTGACAGCCACGCCCCCGACCACCGCCGAGCAAGTGGGCCAATGCTATGGCGCGGCGTTCGCAGAGATCGGCGAGCACTGGCGGGCGATGCAACAGGCCGCCGTATGGGCGGCGGCCGCCGGCCGGAAGGCCTCGCCACCTGCCGCGTTGCCCCAGGCGAGCGACGACAGCCTGCGGCAGTTGTTGCTGGCTGCCGATTGCCCGACGCAAGTTTCGCCCGAGCAGGCTTCCGCGGTGTTCGATCGCGCGACTTCGCTCGAACACGGCAAGCTGCGGCGCGCGGTGGGCGAACACGAAGCAGCATCTCCGGCGGCGCCCCCCCGCGCCATGGCGCTGGTCGATGCGCCAACGCCGGCCGACCCTCACGTGTTCTTGCGTGGCAGTCCTCATCGCCCCGGTCCGGCAGTTCCCCGGCAGTTCCTGCGTGTGCTGACGGGCGCGTCGCGGCAGCCGTTCACGCAGGGGAGCGGCCGCCTGGAACTGGCCGAGGCGATTGCCACATCCACCAACCCGCTAACAGCCCGGGTGCTGGTGAACCGGATTTGGCAACACCACTTTGGCCGGGGGTTGGTGGCCACACCCAGCGATTTTGGCACGCGCGGCGAAGCGCCTTCTCACCCGGCGCTGTTGGATTATCTGGCAGTGCGGCTGGTGCGCGACGGTTGGTCGCAGAAGCGCATGCATCGGCTGTTGTTGTTGTCGTCGACCTATGCGCAAGACAGTGCGTCCTGGCCCGAGGCCGAGGCAATCGATCCGGAGAATCGTTGGTGGTGGCGCATGCCGAGAATGCGTTTGGAGTTTGAGGCGCTGCGCGACGCGGTGCTGGCCACCTCCGGCCTGCTCGACGATTCGCTCGAAGGCAAGAGCGCGCCCTTGTTTGGCGGGCCGCCGCACGTGCGGCGTACAATCTATGGCTGGATCGATCGGCAAGATCTGCCAGGAGTGTTTCGCGTGTTCGATTTTGCCAGTCCCGATTCCAGCACGCCGCAACGGCCGCAAACCGTGGTGCCCCAACAAGCGTTGTTTTTGATGAATTCCGAATTCGTGCTCGAGCAGTCTCGCCAGTTGGCTGAACGCGTGGCCGCGCAGGGCGAGCCTGCCGAACGCGTCGCCGCGCTGTACGGCCGGGTGCTGGGCCGTCCGCCCGCGCCCGAGGAACAAGCCCTGGCCCTGCGCTATGTGGCCCAGGCGGCGCTGCAATTGGGACCGGGCGCTAAGCCGCCGGCTGGCCCCTGGGCGCGGTTGGCGCAGGCCCTGTTGATGACCAACGAATTTGCCGTGGTGGATTAAGCGCATGTCCCCCCACAAACAACCTCTCCACGTTTCGCGCCGCGAGCTATTGCGCCGCAGTGGCCTGGGGCTGGGCTGGCTGGGGCTGGCTGGCCTGATCGGCGAACCCGCCGCGCAAGCGGCCGACGCCAACCCTCTGGCGCCTCGCGCGCCGCACTTTCCGGCCCGCGCCAAACAGGTGATCCACCTGTTCATGAATGGGGGGCCGTCGCATGTCGATACCTTCGACCCCAAGCCGTTGTTGGCCCAATATGCGGGCCGGAACCTGCCCACCGACAATTTGCCGACCGAGCGCAAGACCGGCGCGGCGTTGCCGTCGCCGTTTGCGTTCCACCAGCATGGCCAAAGTGGCATCGAGGTCAGCGATTTGTTTCCCCACACGGCCTCGATGATCGACGAGGTGTGCGTGGTGCGCTCGATGTTCGCCGAACTGCCCAACCACGAACCGTCGTTGATGTTGATGAACTGCGGCGAAGCGCGCGCCGTGCGCCCCAGCCTGGGCAGTTGGGTCACCTATGGGCTGGGGACCGAAAACCAGAATCTGCCAGGCTTCGTGGCGATGTGCCCGGGCGGGTACCCCATCAAGGAAACGGAAAACTGGCAAGCGGCGTTCTTGCCGGGTGTGTTCCAGGGCACCTATATCAATTCCGAGCATCAAGCGATCGACCGATTGGTGGAATACATTCGCAACCCCCAGTTGCCTCTCGACGAACAGCGCGCGCAACTGGCCCTGACCACCGCGCTCAACCGCAGGCACCTGGCCGAGCGCGGCGCCGACCCCTTGCTGGAAGCTCGCATACATTCGTTCGAGTTGGCCTATCGCATGCAGATCGAGGCGTCCGACGCTTTCGATGTCAGTCGCGAGCCACAGCACGTGCTCGATGCCTATGGACCGGGCACCCAGGCGCGCCAGATCCTGATCGCGCGCCGATTGGTCGAGCGCGGTGTGCGCTACGTGCAGGTGTGGCACGGCCAAGGCCAGCCCTGGGATAGCCACGACGATTTGGAAGAACGCCACCGCACCTTGGCCGGTCAATGCGATCGCGCCATCGGGGCGTTGCTGCGCGATCTGAAGCAACGCGGCCTGCTGGAAGAGACCCTGGTCATCTGGGGAGGCGAGTTCGGACGCACGCCCACCGTGGAACTGCCTCAACCAGGCGCTAATGCCGGCAAGATCAATGGCCGCGATCACAATCATCACGGGTTCAGCATGTGGCTGGCCGGCGGAGGCATTCGCGGCGGCCAGGTGTACGGCGCCACCGACGAGTTCGGCTTCCGCGCAGTAGAGAATCGTGTGCACGTTCACGATCTCCACGCGACGATCTTGCGGTTGTTGGGCTTCGACCACCAGCGCCTCACCTATCGCTACGCCGGTCGCGACTTCCGGCTGACCGACGTCCACGGCCAGGTGGTCGAGGCGTTGTTGGCCTAAACCCGGCTGATCCATGAACTTCGTCGCCAGCGATCGAAAGTGTTGTGGCCGCGAAGTGCTATTTGCTTTGCCAGTGCTCTGGGGCCTCTTGGTGATAACGTGAGTCCGGGCCGATGGCGGTTTGTCGCAGCGCGCGGACCGCCGGTCGCTAAACGAAGCGGTACCTGGCACAAAGCTTCTCGACACACCAACCAACACGAGCAAGACATGACGCACTTGGTTCAAGGCCAGCGTGTGCTGGTTCGCGAAATGGTCAACGCCGACGCTCCCGCGCTGGTTGCCTGGCGCGGCGCGCCCGACGCACGGCGCTGGCTCGTCGATTGGCAGCCCCCCACCGTCGAAAGACACCTCGCCTGGTTCGCCTCGGCACAACAGGCGGGCGATGTGTTGCTGGTGTTTGCTGAACCCGGCACGAACCGGCCCTTGGCGGCCGGCGCGCTCTACCATTTCGATCGGGCTGGCACCTGCGGAGAATACGGCCGGTTGATCAAGGACCCCCAGGTCAGCGATTGGCTGATTCCGCGCGAGGGTCTGTATTGGACCTATCGACTGGCGTTCGACCTCTTGGGCGTGGCCCGGCTGCACACCGCCACGGGCGATGGCAACCAGGCGGTCCACCGTTTGGCTGAGGAATTCGGCTTCTTGCGCGAGGGCTTGCGACCACGGCATTTTCTCACACCCGAAGGCTATCGCGACATTGTCGAGTTTGGCATGTTTCCCGAAACCTTTGGTGCCTGTCGACCGGCGCTGGAACAGGCGCTGTACGCGCCAGGCACGCCGCCCGAGTTCCTGCCCGACGCGGCACGTTACGCCGACCGCTGGCGGGCGCGATTTGGCCGCTGACGGTGCGACGTGCCCACCCGCTTTTCTGGAGCCCTCGATGATCGTACGCCAAGCGCCTGCTCGCGGTCCTATTTGCCTTAACATGCTGGTGCTTGCGTGGGCGGTGTGGCCGGGGTTGTCTGGCGGCGCCGCGGCGGCACCGCCGGCCGCTCCCTGGGCGGTCGAGATCACGCTCGACGCGCAGATGGGCCCCGACCTGGGGCAGCCCTGGGGCACGCTGTTCGAATGCTTCGGCGCCGAAGGGCAATCGATCGCCGCGGCCGGTTTTGCGGAATCGTCGAACACCCAAGATCGTAGCGATCGTCGGCTGGTCCAGGTGCATCTGCACGTGGCCGACTCCGACCAGCGCTTGCCCCTGGAACCCCTGCCGCGCCCCAGCAGCGATGCCGGTGTGTACCTGGTGGGCTTTCAGAATCGATTGTTCGCCAAAACGCGCGGCGGAACCGATGGCCAGGTGCGCGTGTGGGATCCGGTGGCGGGCGCCTGGCAAGCCGAGCCCTCGCCGCGGTCCTGGGCCATCGAACTGGCGGGCGACGTGCTCTACGCCACACGCCACACCATCTGCCATGGAGCGAACGTGCTGGTCGAGGTTCCCGCGGAAGATACCTTGACCGAAGTTTACTATGGCGCGGGGCTGTTGGTGTGGCGCCATTTACGAGGCGACGGCGCGGCCGAATTGAACCAAGTTGTTGCCGCGCGCTGGCAGCCGGGCCAGAAGCCGCCCCGCCGCGAGGCGTTTGTCACGCGACCGCTGACCATGCCGCGCGAGTTCATCTATTGCCACGGGCAGCACCACGGCGCCGTGGTGGCCATCTCGAACACTGGCAGCATCTTGGTGTGCGATGGCCAGGCCTGGAACACGGTCCGCGCGGGCCAGGCCGGCGTGAGCTACCAGGTTTACGCCAGTTTGCAGTTTGGCGAGCGGCTGCTGTTGGGCCAGTATCCCACGGGCGAGTTGTTCGAGTTCGATCACCGTGCCCCGGTGCGTTTGCCAGGTTGGCCAGGCGTGATGCCGGGTGTGAGCACCGCGGCACGTGAAGCGCAGACGTTGGCCGTGTACGGGGGCCGCCTGTACGTAGGCGTGTGGCCCTGGGCCGAGGTGTGGCGGCGCGACCGGCGTGCCTGGCACTGGCTGGGCCGCGCTCTGACGCACCCTGCCCCCACCGACGCCACCACGCACCCCTATGAACGAGAAACGCAGGCCATTGATCCGGTGCTCAATCGCTGGGGCCAGCGCGTGACGAGCCTGGTTCCCTGGGGCGATTCGCTGTACATCTCGACCAGCGCCAAGGCCTCTGCCCCCCACGAACCGAAATTCGAGTTTCTCTCGCCGGCACAGGCCAGTGAATACGGCGCCGTGTATCGCCATCGATTGCCCGGCAACCTGGCCGCGCCCGTCGTCTGGAAGTCGAGCCCCTCGACATGGACGTTTCGGCTGGCGCCGGGCGAGCTGTCTATCTGGCAAGACGGACGGCAGTGCGGTCGCAGCGTCTGGAACACGACCGGCCAACCGGCTGCCGCGCCAACCCACGTGACGTTTGGTCGTGGGCTGTTTGGCCCAACCAGTTGGACCATCGCCGGTCGCTGGCGCGTCGACGCGCCCCCCCGCGCAACAACGCCTTGGCTGGCCACCTATCTCGATTTGGGGAAAGCGATCGGCGACCAGGTCGATGCCCCGGCGCGCCAGACACAACTTGCCGCCGCGGCGGCCCAGGTGGCCGCGGCCGGGTTCGACACCGCCATGCCGTATGCCAACACCAGCAACGGACAAACCTATTATCCCAGCCAGGTGGTCGGGCGACCGCGGTTCGAAGATGGCGATGCGCTGGGCGATTTCATTGCCGCGGCGCGACAGAACCATCTCGCGGTGTGGCCGGCAGTGTGCGTGCTAGCCAGCGGGCACTTCGAACCACGCGGCGTACTCGAAGAGCACCCCGACTGGGCCTTGCGACAACTCGACGGGCGCCCGTGGGGGTTCCTGTCGCCTGCGCACCCTGACGCACGGCGGTGGGTCGTGGCGCAGCTTGTGGAACTTGTCCGGCGTTACCAACCCGAGGGGCTGTTGCTGGACTATCTGCGCTATTTTAATCGCCCCTATCAGCTCGACGCCGCGGCTCAGGCCGTGCTCGATGCCCAGGTGGCGCTGGTGGTCGACGAGCAACAGCGTAAGCAACTAGTTCAGGCCTGCCACGAAGCGCATCTATCGTCGCTGATGGAGGCTATCTGCCTGGCCCTGCGCGCCGAAAAACCAGACCTGAAGATCGGCCTCTACACTTGGGGACCCCACGTTTCCCAAAATCACCTGGTGGCACAGGCCTGGCCCCGTTGGGTCGATCGAGGGTGGATCGATCTGGTGAATGTGTCGGGTTACTATTACCCGGAAAAATACGGCGACCACACCCAGGCGCTGTATCACAGCCGACTTGCCGAAGCCGTGCAGTTGGCCGGCGGCGCGCATCGCCGTGTGCCGGTCACACTGACGCTGGGAATCGAAACCAGCCACGGCAGTTTGACCACGGGCGAACAAGTGGAAGACTATCTGCTGCGCGCCGCCCAGGCGGGCGTCGACGGCGCCGCGGCGTTCACCTGGTCTGCCTGGACGCGTTTGGGCGACGACCTGGCCCGGCGCGGCACACTGGCCCGATTCGCCGCCGAACTACTTCTTCCTGCACGCGAAAATGATGGGCCAGAAAGTGATGGGCCACGCGCTCCAACACCATGAAATCCGCCCTGGGTTAGCCAACACCTAGGCGTGCAGGTCGGTGTGGATACCGAGTAGCTATAAGGGCAGGCCCCTGGCGGCCAGCCCTTTGTAGGTGCCTCAGCGGCGTTTTGGATGAGCTTTTCTTTGGGCCAG
>CAYSXM010000002.1:0-20473 GCA_964434905.1 uncultured Pirellulales bacterium
GTGTTGGGCGGTCGTGCTTCGTCACCCCAAATTCTTGGTGTGACAAAGCACTAGGGCTGCGTCCGTCCTCCTTTGGCGAATCCGAGGCGACTCCCGCGGCACTAGAAGTTGATTGCCCCAAACCCCTGACGCGTTTGGGGTCGTTCCGCGTCACCCAGCCAAGCTGGGTTGACGCTCCACTAGTAAGTTCGGCGGCTCCCACCGGTCCGCAATTGGCAACCCAACGGCCTCGGGGCCGCGCCGAGCCAGCACCACGGCCAGCTCCATGGCCAGTGCCCCGGCATGCCGAAACTCGTCTGTGCCAAATCTCGGGCCTAGGCCATAATCGCCCGGCGCGTGCCACCGCCGCGTGGCCTATTTCTGGCAGCGATCACGGAAGAAGCCCACATGCAAGACGACACGCGCCTGGGAGGCGCGGTTCTCGCGGCCGCACTGATGGTGACCGGGGCCTTGTACCTGGCGCCGTTGGCCATCGACCTGCCGCTGCTCGACCCCGACGAGGGATTGCACGCCGCCATCGCCCAGGAAATGGTCGAACGTGGCGACTGGGTAACGCCACGCCTGTTCGGAGAGGCGTTTCTCGACAAACCCATCTTGTTCTTTTGGGCGCAAGCCGCGTCACTTTCGCTGGGGGGCATGAACGAAACGGCCGTCCGGCTGCCAGGCTTGCTATTCGGACTGTTGGGATCGCTCACCACCGGCTTGCTCGGCTGGCGGGTGGGTGGGCCCCGCTGCGGCGCATTGGCCCTGGTGCTGCACGGCACGATGGTGCTGCCGATCGCGCTGGCCCAGGCCGCCGTGCACGACGTAGCGCTCGTGCCCTGGATCAACCTGGCACTGCTGGCCTGGTGGCAGGGGCTCGAGGCGCGTGATTCACACCGTTTTTGGAGCCAGGCTATCTGGGCCGGCCTCTGGCTCGGCCTGGCCATCTTGACCAAGGGGCTGGTGGGGGTCGTCTTGGCCGGGTTGGCCTATGCCGGATTGGTGCTCTGCGAACGCCGACTCGCGCCACGCATTGTGCTCGGGCTGATCGTCAGCGGGCTGACCGCGCTCGTGGTCGCCGCGCCCTGGTATCTGCTGATGGAGCAACGCAACCCGGGCTACTTGTATTACTACTTCGTCGAGAGGCATCTGCTGGGCTATGTCACGCATTCGCAACGGCACGGGGGCCGCCCCTGGTGGTATTACCTGCCGCTGTGGGTCGGGGGAGGCATCCCCTGGGCACTCTATGTTCCGGTGTTGCTGCGCGAACAATGGCTGGCCCTTCGCGGAGCCGGTGTCAGCTCGAAAACCGCCACGCCGTCGCCGGCCGTGCGGCTGGCAGGCTGTTGGTTAGTGTTGGGGCTGGCCTTCCTATCACTGGCCAGTTCGAAGCTGGTGACGTACCTATTGCCGCTGTTTCCTCCCACCGCCATGTTGGCCGCCGATTTATGGAACCGCTGGATGTGCGGCCGGCTGCACCCCACCCTGGCCTGGGGCATGCGGCGCGTGCTGCTGGCCGAATGCTTGCTGGGGCCCGTCGTGTTGCCCTGCGTGCTGCTGGTGGCCGGGCGCAATCTGGGCGCCACGTTCAGCCCCACCGCGTGGCTGGCCGCTGGGGTGGTGTCGCTCGTGGCCTGGGCACCATTGGTCACCTGGTGGCGCCAGCAAGTTCCGCAATCGCTGTGCTTGGTAATCGGATCGTTGGCGCTGATCTTTGCGGTCACCATGTCCACGATCATGCCCGACCTGGGCCCGGCGTTGTCGTCGCGCGAAGTCGCGCGGCAGATCAACGCGCGGAGCAAGTTTCCAGACCAACTGCTGATCGTCGAGGAACGCTTTGGTTCGCTGGTGTTCTACCTGGATCCACGGCTGCGTCGCGACGTCGATGCATCGCGGCTGCGGTCGATCACCTGGTACGAACTACAGACGTTGCCCCGTCAGAGCGACGATGCCTGGATTCTACTTCCCAACAAGCGGTTACCCCGGGCAGCAGAACATCTCGACTTGTCGGCCCCCGGCTGGGATCGGCTAGGGCACTTCCGCCGCTATTCGGGGCCTGCCGCGCTGGCCGCACGGCTGCACCCTCAATCGGCGCCGGTGCTGGAGATCGGGGCTCGACCTCGCTAGCTGTTCGTCGTCCGTGCTTGGCTGGCCGAAGCGCCCCGGCGCCGCGCGCGCCGCTCGCGCAGCACCCGCCACACAAACCGCGGGTTACCCAACACATAGCGCCGCCACATTCGCGCCGGCTCTTGCCACAAACGGTAAGCCCATTCCAGACCCAATTCGCGCAGCCAAAGCGGCGCGCGTGGCACGCGGCCGGAATAGAAATCGAACAGCCCCCCCACGCCCAGCCCCACGCGCGCGCCACTGGCGGCCAGGCAGCGATCAATCCACAGCTCTTGGCGCGGGGCGCCCAGCGCCACGAGCAAGACCCGCGCGCCGCTGGCAGCAATTTCGGACAACACCGCGGGTTCCTCGGCAGACGAAAAATAGCCATCGCGCTGCCCTGCCACGCGACAGCCGGGATAGCGCTTGGCAATCCAGCGGGCCATCCCCTCGGCGACGCCCGGTCGCCCCCCCAGCAAGTACAGCGCGATCTCGGTGCCTTCCAGCGCCGCGCACAAACCCGGCACCAGATCCGTTCCGCACAGGTTCTGCCGTAGCTCGCTTCCCAACAGTCGCCCCGCCAGCTTCAGACCGATGCCATCGGCCAGGTTGCACTGGGTGCGGGCCAGCACTTGGGCATAGTCGGGCTGGTCGGCCGCCAACAGCGCGCAGTCGGCGTTCACAAACGCAACCTGCACCGGGCGATCACCCCGCGCCCAACCGATGATCCGTGCGACCGCCTGCGACATGGTCAGGTTGTCGATGGTCACTCCGGCGATCACCGGCCGGGCCGCGAATTCCACACCCCGCTGCCCGTACCAGCCTACCAGCGCCATCCGCAACACCAGCCCCGCGTCGCTGCGCACGCTGCGTCGCGTGAGGTACTCGAGGTCGATTTCCCACTCTGCGGCGTAATCGATGTTGGTGCGCCGTCGCAACGCCGCGAGACCCACCAGCCCGGGCCGCACCCGGTATCGCGGTCGCGCGGCGGGCGTGCCGAGTGCCGGGTCGTCGATCGTGGCCAGGCGGGGCCCTACGAGGCTCAGGCGACCCAACAGCAGTTGCCAGGCCGCGGGAAACCCCGCCAGGTGCCAAGCCTGCAGCCGCGCTCCCCAGAGATGATTCCGCCGTACCACCAGCGCATCGAACACGCGTCGTCGGTGTCCCCAACTTGGCTGCCGTTCCAGCAGCGGCAATCCGCGCAGGTGGCAACCGGCGGCAAGAATCCAACACGGCGCTGCGGCCAGTAACCAGGCGCCGGCCACGAGCAGATCGACCGCGCGACGCAGCACACGCGCGCCGCGCGCGGCACGGCGCCAAGGGGGGCGTGTCGGCGACAGACCTTGGCCGGCGCCGGGCGTCAATTCCGGCCCAGGTGCCACGCCCAGCGACGCCGTCACTGGCCAGTCCACACTGGGAAGCGGCCAATCGGCCGCGGGTGCCGTGTCGAAGGTAGGCATGGTTGGTCCCACACAGAGTACGAGTACGGTCAACCGCCCGCGCGCGGCGATGCCACACCCAGCACCTGGTCATACACTTCGGCCACGTGGCGCGCCATGGCCACTTCGGAAAACTCGGCTGCGTGTCGGGCATGTGCCCGGGCGCGCAGGTCGCTCCAGGATACCTGTCCGGAGAGCAGTTGTTCGAGCGCGTCGGCCAGCGCATCGACATGGTTCGCCGGCACCAGCAATCCTTCGGACCGGTCGACAATGGCCTCTGGTACCCCCTCGACGCGCGTCGCCACAACCGGCACGCCCGCCGCCATGGCCTCGAGCACGACCATCGGCAAGCCTTCGCCAAACAGGCTGGGCAAAACCAGTGTGTCGAGCCGCGCCAACTCGCTGCCCACGTCGCGCGTGAAACCAACCCAGTCGATCGCATCGCCGAGCCCCAGCCGTTGGACTTCGGCCAGCATCGCCTGGTGATATTCGGGCGTTTCGAAGGCGCCGATGGCACGCAGCCGTACGGGGCGCCCGGCGCGCCGCAGCCGGGCCAGGGCCGCTAGCAGCACCTCGAGCCCCTTGCGTGGGCGAAACAGCGCCACCACGCCCAGAGTCCAGTCACCCTGGGGCAGCGGCCGCGAGGGAAGCAGCCCCAGGGCCGGCACGCCGTTGCGAACCACGGCTACTGGCTGCTTGCTCAGTCGTTGTCGAACGGCATATTCGCCCAGGCTGCCCGACACCGCGATCAATCGGGCGGCGCCGCGCAGGCACCACCGTTCGAGTGCGGCATTGCGCAGGTTGCGCCAGGGCTGCGCGGTATCGGCCAGGGCAGGGCTATGCAGATGATGCACCCAGGGAACCCCGGCTTGCCAGGCCGCTAGCCGCGCGATCAATGCCGTGCGCGGCGTGTGGCTGTGAATCAGGTCGTAGCCCTGTTCACGAACACAACGCGCGATGCGGGCGATCGGCCCCAGGTCGGCGCGCCACCGCATGGGAAACTCGGCCAGCGGCGTCTGCTGCGCGCGGCGCTGGCCGGCAAACGCTCCGGGCTTGAGCGTGGCAAAGCCCACCTCGTAGCCTTGGGCCGGCAGCGCCAGCGCCAACAGATCTTGCACGCGCTCGGCGCCGGCATAGTGCTCGCCATTGATCAGGTGCAACACGCGTCGCGGCGGCGTGCTTGGCCGGCCCGGTGCCGTGTCGGCAGACCCGGGCAAGCCCAGCGCTAGCGGCACCTGCCAGGCGGTCGAGTCGCTTGATTGTTCCAGCATCGGCGGCACCCTGCTCTCGGGTTCAATGGTCGCTTCGCCACAAGCATCGGTGGCGGGTCACTGGTTAGCCCGGGTTTTTCATGACCTTCGGCTCCGCCGCAGAAGGCTCGGGAAGAATGCGAGGTTAGTAGGCCCCTTTGCCGCTCAGCACGACCAGCGGAGTGCGCAACAGAATCTGGAAATCGAGCGCCAGATTTTGTTGACGCGCGTAGCGGATGTCGAGCCGCACCATGTCGACGAACCCGATCTCGCTACGACCGCTGACCTGCCACAGCCCGGTGATCCCCGGCTTGACCGCCAGGCGCTGCAGTTGCCAGGGCTGATACACGTTGTCCGCGGCGGGCACCATGGGCCGGGGCCCCACCAGCGACATGTCGCCCCGCAGCACATTGAACAGTTGCGGCAATTCGTCGATGCTAAACGCACGCAGGAACCGCCCTACGCGCGTAATGCGCGGGTCGCTGCGATTCTTGAACATGGCGCCGCCGTGCTCGTTTTGCACTTCGTGCAGTCGCTTATCCGCGTCGAGCACCATGGTGCGGAACTTGTACATCTGATATCGGCGGCCACAAAGCCCTTCGCGAGGTCCGCCGTAAAACGGGCGACCCTTGGTGGTGACCAATAACACCAACCAAGACGTGACCAACACCGGCGACAACAGCATCAACGCCGCCAGGCTGCCCAACACGTCGACGATGCGCTTGTAAAACACGTACGTGGCCACCCGATTTCCCGCCTGGGAAACCAAGATTGGCCGGTGACGGCGCGCCTGACGAGATTGCAATTCGGCCAACCGATTCAACCGCGCATGCTGCGCTGGCTCGAGCGCCGGCGTGACCTCCGTCGGGGGCCATTGTCCCTCCACCGATACCAACCGTGGCAGGGCAAACTCCGCGGCTTCTACCTCGACAAACGAATCGAGCGACATGCGATCCTCTTCACGCTACCCGAGCCGGCCTGTCTTGCGGCCAACGCCCAGATCGAACGTAGTTGATAACGGCCCACAAACACGCTGCGCAGCCGCGGCGGGAAGTCCACGATGCCTCGCGGGCAGAACCCCAACCAAACGCGGAACACGCGCCGAGCAGTGGGCCATCGGGCCCCTCTTAGGAGATAGCATGCCCCGCCGGGAGACGTCGACCGCGATGGGGGGAATTGCACTGGGTTTTTTCCTTCGCTTGGCGCGATGATCCGGGCCAACGGCCGGTGCACCGCCGCTGCCAGCGGTGCCCCCCGAGCACTCTCGGCCGGCTGTAACGATGCTGCCGATCGCAACCAAGCAGGGCCGCCCGATCTGTGCTCTGCGCTGGGTGAGTCCGCGTTGGGCGAGGAGCGAAACATGCCACGATGGCATTGTTCAAAAGGCCGGCTAGCGAGGCGCCCAGGCCTCGCACGGTCGACTTGGGAACCAACCCCCCGGCGCCGCGGCCAGGCCGGGGCTGGGCGCAGCCGCCGACGCGGTTACCGCGCCGGTCAGGCCGGCCAGAAACCACACCAACGAATTGTCGAGCGGCGAAAAGCTGAGCTCGTGGAATAAGAGCTGTGCCGCGTACACGCTGAGCATCGCCAGGGTCAACAGGCACTGGCCTCGTGCCACGGCCGATAGCTCGGCTTGGTGCCAGCCGTGCCAGGCGCGGCGTGCCCAGGCCACCAACAGGGCCAGAAACAAGGCCAGACCGACAGCGCCCGTTTCCGTGAGCAGGCTGAGATAATTGTTGTGATGCACCCAATCGCGAATGGCTTCGAGACGGAATTCCGACTCGCGGTCCGACAGATAGGGCAATTTGGCCGTGCGGAACTGTCCGAAACCGACACCCAGCAACGGGCGATCGCAAAACATGTTCCACGACAGGTACGCGAAAACTCCGCGCACCTGGGCTGAATCGCGCGTTTCGGCCTCGCTGAACTCGCGCTTGAATCCGACCAGGTTGTCCATTTGCGTGGCGGCCAACATCAGCGCCGCGACGAGCATACCCCCCACGACCAAAGACCGCCACGCGCCGCGCAGCGACAGGCCCCACACCACCAACAGCGCTAGCCCCAGACCAATCCACACGCTGCGGGTATAGCAGAAATAGACCCCTGCCAGGGGAAAGGTGGCCAGTCCCAGCACGGCCAGTTGCCCCGCGCGACCCAGCCGCGCGCGCCACATCCACGCCGCGCCGAGCGCCGCGCAGAGATACACGCCAAAGCTTACCGAATGGATCATGGGGCCCCGCGCGCGGCCGAAGTGCAGGCCGATCTTGGGGTTGGCAATATAGCGCGGAAAAACCAGCGACCAGGCCTGCGCGATCTCCAGCATGCCGGTCAGCCCCAGGTACACGCCAAACAGTGTCAGTGCTATCTGAACACGCTTGAGCTGGCGATCGTCGACCGGCGCGAAGCGCGCGATCCAGTACACCATCGCCGGCATGGCGTAACCACCAAACAACTGGAAAAACCCGATCACGCCGGGGGTCGAGCCCTCGATCACCAGCCCATACACCAGGCTGGCGGTGAGCCAACCCAAAAACGCCACCACCAGCCGATCGGCACCGGAAAACGTGGTTGCTGGCAGCCGGCCCAGGCGTCGTCGCACCAGGTACATGCACACCACGAACAACAGCACCACGCGATCGAGTGTCAACGGCGCGCCCGAAACATCGAAGCTCAGGAACGCATGTCCGAAGCACGACACCACCAGCAAATACACCAGGCAGCCATCGACCAGGCGTCCGCGCAAGGCAAACACCGTGGCCCACACGACCGAGACCAACACGCCGATTCCAACCAACAGTTCCATGGCGATTCGTTCCCCAGGGCGACAGGCCGCGCCCTGAACCTGCTCTCGTGCCAGTGGGGTGAAAGTCACACGCACATCGCGCCGCGGCTCGGCGTGCTATGGTGTCGCCGCGGCTTGCCAGCCGGCAGGGCCCCGCACCGCGCCGTGCGACAGCCCCGCCGCGGCGGTGGCGCCGGTCCAAGCCAGCGTGCCCAGATCCACCTCGTCGAAATCGTCGCCGTGCCGGGGAATGGAGGGCACGGTCAGGAACAACACTCCGGCGCCCAGTACCAGGCCCCCGGCCAGCCCACCCAACACGACCAGGGCCTTGCCAGGACCCGCGGGGCGAGAGCCCGTGTCGGGTAGATCGACGCGATCGAGCAGGCTGGTCGACAGCGCGCCGGCCAGCGTGGCGCGGGCTTCGGCCAGATTGCGTTTTGCCTGCTCGTACAACTTGTTGCGATGCTCGACGTCGGCCACCAGGTTGGCATACTCCGCGCGAAGCGATGCCAGCTTATCCAACCGGGTGTGTACCTGGGCCAGTTGCTGTTCGAGCTGGGTCACCTTGGCGGCGGTCAGCCGAACATCCATCTGCAAGCCGCGGATGGCAATCGCCAGCTCGTTCTCGATGTGTCGGCTGACTTCCTGCTCCGATGCACGGGCCGCGCGCACCAGGGGGTGCGCCTCGCTCATGGTACCCAGCAACTGCGCGGTGCGCAATTGGGAATCGACCAACCCGTCTTTCAGACGCTTGAGCGCCGGTTGCGATTCGAGCAGCCGGTTGGGCGTGGCCAATAGTCGGCCCGGATCGGCCTGGGCCGACACCAACAGGTCGAGCAGTTCATCCGCGACGCGCTTGTTGGTCTTGGCGTCGCGCAATTCATGCTCTACCTCGACCACCCGGCGCCGCAATTCACTTTCACCCGAGGGGGAACCTTGCAGCATCCGCAACTCGCCCAGGTCGGTTCCCACCTGCTGTTCGCAGGCGGCCAGCCGGGCCGTGGCCTGTTGAATATCGGTGTGGGTTACTTCCAAAGACTGCTCGAGTTCGCCCATCATGCTGTGGGCCTTGTCTTCGAGCAATTGTTGGAAGCGGGCCTGGACTTGGGTGCAAATCGCCAGGGCCAGGGCCACCGACCGAGCCCGGTCCTGGTCTTGCACCTTGAGATAAAATATCTCGGTCTTGCCGAACTCGGCCCCCTTGGGTGGCACCAGTTTGATGAGCGACTTGAAATCCTCGACATCTTGCGGCGTGGGCCAACGGTTCGGTTGCGCATAGCCGGCCGGGGGGCCGACATCGCCCAGCACCTTGGTCAGCACGCTCGCGCTCTTGGCAATCTCCAAGATCGTTTCTTGCTTGGCCTTCATTTCGTCGACGGTGCGAAATTTGCCCCCGCCCTCCACGCTGGCAAACGCCTCGCTGCGCAAGATCAATGCCAACGACGCTTCCCAAGCCCCACGGTGCAGGCCCGCAAACGCTACCGCGGCCACGGTCGACAGCACCACCGGCACGATCCAACGCCGGGGATAGATCCACAACACACGCGCCACCTCGGCCGGGCTCGGAGGGGATCGATCGTCGACCTGCATCGGATTACCTTCCACAAATGGTTTGCCGCTGGAACACCCGCGCGGCCCGCGCGCAGCTCTAGCCGTCCGTCGAATGCTAGAACGGGCTGCTAGCCGCGCCCTCGCGACGCTGGCACCCGCATGGCCTGGTTCCCACGGACTACTAGCCAAACCTAGCCTGCGAATCGCGCCGGGCCCCCGAGCGCGGCTCTCCGGCGGGCCGACCGTCGTGTCCGCGACCGGTCGACGTCGGTCGGATGTCCAGCAATCGCCACGGTGTGGCGTTTTGGCAACCTAGCCCGGCTACACGGCACCCTTTTCACCCCGGGGGCGGGTTTGCCTGAGGGAATCGCCGCGGGCCGATTTGCAATTCCCCGGCCCTGACCGAGATTTGCCCAGGAGAACTCCTGGTCGGCCCAACCTCCGCGCGCCCCTCAGCACGCGGGCGAGACCCCCGATCGGGCAGTACTCCCAGTCCACCGGCGTTCCTCCTTGGCCAACGCAGTCCGGCACACACGCACCAGGTATGCTCCCGATGCACGTGGTTCGACTCAACTCCGTTGGTTCGCTGGCCGCGCTACGCGAGGCCTGGAACGCGATCGACGGCGGCGTGCCGTTTCGCAGTTGGGATTGGCTGGAAGCGTGGTGGCGACACTACGGCGTGCGCGACGACCGCCGAGACAGTCGACTCGAACTGTATGTCCTAGCGGTATACGCAGACGACGTGCTGGTGGGGTTGGCGCCTTGGTATCTGTCGAGTTCCTGGAGCCAGGGGCGTGTGCTGCGCTTTTTGGGGTCGGGCGAAGTTTGTTCCGACCATCTGTCGCTGTTGAGTCGACCGGGGCAAGAGCGCGCCGTGGCGCACGCCGTGGCCGATTGGCTGCTGGCCCCCCGGCCGGCCATGGAAGCGAAACGATCGCCAAGCGCCTGGGACGCCATCGACCTGGAAGGAGTCGACCGCGGCGACGAGGCGCTCGATTGCCTCGTCGAGCGACTCACCTGGCATGGCTGTCGCAGCGCGCAGCAGCCAGCGGCCCATTGCTGGGTGCTATCGCCCAGCGACGGTTGGCCAGCCTATGTGGCCCGGCTGTCGAAATCGCACCGCAAACAGGTGCGCCGTGTCGAACAGCGACTGTGGCGATCGGGACGGGCGCGGCTGGTCACCGTGGAACACATGGAAGATTTTCCACGCGCCTTCGAGGTGCTGGTTTCACTGCACCAAAAACGCCGCGAGAGTCTGGGCGACGACGGCTGCTTCCGCTCGGCGCGGTTCACGTCGTTTCAACGCGAAGTGATGCGCCGACTACTGGCCCAAGGCCGATTGCGGCTGCAATGGGTCGAACTGGATGGTCGCCCCGTGGCAATCGAATATGTGCTCACCGTCGGGTCGCGGTGGTACGCCTATCAGTCGGGAGTCGACCCCGCGGCACTCGACTGCGAACCGGGCCGACTGTCGACCGTGGCCCTGGTCCAAAGCTGGCTGGCCAGCGGGGGCCAGTCGCTCGATTTCTTGCGCGGCGACGAGCCGTACAAGGCCCATTGGCGGGCCGAACCACGGCCTACCCAAAACCGGCGCGTCGCGGCGGCGACCCAGGTCGGGCTGGCGCGACACGCCTGGTGGTGGTGCGAACAGCGACTGCGAGCGACGGCGCGGGCCTGGCGCGCCGCGCGGCGCGCATCGGGCAAGGTAGCCCAGCCGGCGCACGTGGACCAGCCGGGGAATCTTCGACCGACCGAACCGGTGCCTGTGCCGTGGGCCGCGCCGGTACCCAGCGAGTGTGCCGTCGAAGCGGACTATCATCCCTTGTCGACCGGTTGAAACGTGGAAAATCGATCGATGAAACTCTGGGCCCACGCGCTGCTCAACGGCTATTACTATGGCAGCCTGCCGTGGCGCGCGCACCGCAACGCGCAGGAGGCCGCGGCGGGCCGGGCACCGCTATTGGTGCTGTTCTACCATCGCGTGGCGGACGACGCCGCGACCCCTTGGACCACCACCCCGCGCGAGTTCGAACGCCACATGCAGTGGCTGGGGAAGCGTTTCGAGTTCATCTCGCTAGCCGACGTACAGCAGCGGGTGCGTTCGGGCTTCAACGATCGACCGTCGGTCAGTATCACCTTCGACGACGGCTACAGCGACAACTGCCGTTTCGCGCTGCCGTATTTGATCAAGGCGCGGATTCCCGTTACGTATTTTGTCTGCTCGCAGAACATCTTGCGGGGAGTCCCCTTTAGCCACGACCAGGCACTGGGAATGCGATTCAACCCCAATACGGTGGAACAATTACAGGCCTTGGCGGCCTCGGGTGTCGAGGTAGGAGCCCACAGCCGGACTCATGCCGACTTTGGCAAGCTGCAAGACCCCGCCAAGCTGCACGACGAACTGATCACCAGCAGCGAAGAGCTGCAACAGGCGCTGCGGCGCAACGTGCGCTATTTCGCCTTTCCTTTTGGACGGCACGCCAACTTGCAACCGGCCGCCTTCCACCTGGCCTATGAGTGTGGGTTCGAGGCGGTTTGTTCCGCCTATGGCGGTTACAACTTTCCGGGCGACGACGCGTTCCACATCCAACGCATCAGCGGGGACGACGCCTTTATTCGCATCAAGAACTGGTGCACCCTCGACCCGCGCAAGCGCCGGACGCGCCGCTTCTACTACGGCGTCGGCATGACCCCCGTGGCGCCCTCGGGAGCGCGCCGTACATGAGTGCCACCCGGCCCGATCATTCATCGACCCTCCCTGGCCTGTGCCAAGCGGAAACGCTGGCACAGAGCGTGGTGCTGCTGTTGGTGCTGACCGTGGCCCAGCGCTTCGTGGGCTTCGTACGGGGCGTGCTGTTCTGCCGCTATCTCGATCCGCAATCGTTGGGCGAGTGGGACCTGGCCTTCGGCTTCTTGCTGCTGGCCGCACCGGTCATGGTGCTGGGGCTGCCGGGCTCGTTCGGGCGGTACCTGGAGTATTATCGCCAGCGGGGCCAACTGCGCACATTTCTGCGCCGCACCAGCCTGGTTTCGGCCTGCTTGGGCGCCACCGGCGTGGGGCTGGTGGCACTGTTCCCGGCGCGTATTTCGCAACTGGTGTTCGGGCGGGCCGACCGCGTGCAACTCGTGCTGCTGCTGGCCGCCACGTTGGCCTCGGTGATTGCCTACAACTTCTGCGTGTCGCTCGTTACCGCGCTGCGCATGTTCCGGTTGACGACCATGCTGCAGTTCGTCAACAGCCTGGTCTTCGCCACGGTGGCCATCGGACTATTCGCGGCCGGCTTCGTGTCGACATCCAGCGTGATCGCCGCCTATTGCCTGTCGAGCCTGGTGGCGCTCGCCGTGCCCGTGGTGTTGTGGCGGCGCGGCGCCTGGGACGGACCCGCACTGGAACAACCCCTGCCACAATGGCGCTTCTGGATGCGATTGGCGCCTTTTGCCCTGTGGATGTGGTGTAGCAACTGGTTGACCAACGTGTTCGAGTTGGTCGACCGCTACATGATCATCCACACCTCGGGCATGACCCCCGACGTGGCACTGGCCGCCGTGGGGCAATATCACAGCGCTCGCGTCGTTCCCTGGGTGCTGTACTCGGTCGCCACGATGATTGCCACGGTGGCCACGCCACACCTGGCACACGATTGGGAAGCCGGACGGCAGCGGGCCGTGGCCGAACGATTGAACCTGATGCTCAAGCTGCAAGGCTTCGGCCTGACCCTGGCCAGTGCTCTGGTGCTGTGCGGCGCGCCCTTGCTATTCAACGTGCTGTTGGGTGGTAAATATGCCGGCGGCCAGGAAGTGCTGCCTGAAACGCTGATGTTCTGTCTGTGGGCGGGCTTCGGCGAAATCGCCATCAACTACCTGTGGTGCCGCGAACGCGCCGGGCTCGGTGGGCTCGCGTTGTTCGTCGGCCTGCTGGTCAACATCGTGCTCAACCTGGTATGGCTGCCCATGTTTGGCTTGTGGGGCGCGGTCGCCGCCACGGCCGTCGGCAAACTCACCGCCATGCTGCTGATCTACGGCTTTGCACAACTGCTCGGCATGCGGTTCGACCGGGGCGTGTGGCTCACCTCGGCCTTGCCCGCGGCACTGTGCGGCGGGCCAGTGGTGGCCGCGTCGGCCTTGGCCGTGGCCTTGCTGCTGGCCCTGGCCAGCGATCGCTGGTTGCTGCCCGACGAAAAACGAGCACTAGCCGAACACGCCCAGCAAGGCTGGACGCGGCTGCACGGATGGCTCGGGCGGGTGGCACGCATTCCCGCTCGTACTTAGCCCGATTCCGTTTCTCCTCGCCCTGGCCCTACACCCCGCACACGCCCACACGGAAGCGCCTTGTTATGTGGCAACTGCCGGCCCGCTGGTGGCAAGCACTACGCACCTTCGATCCCGATCGCGTCGACCCGCTGCGCGTGGCATTCGTGCTGACGTTCATGCCCGTCGGCGGGGCCGAAACCTTGCTGGTGAACCTGGTTCGCCGGCTCGACCGGCGACGCTTTGCCCCGGAAATCTGCTGCTTGAAATACCTGGGACCGCTGGGCGAGGAACTCGCGGCCGAGGTGCCGGCATACAGCGGCTTGTTGCGGCACAAGTACGACCTACCCGTGCTGCCACGTTTGATCTCGCTATTCCGGCAACGTCGGTACGACGCCGTGATTACGGTGGGTACCGGTGGCGACAAGATGTTCTGGGGGCGGTTGGCCGCCTGGCGCGCCGGCGTGCCGGTTATCGGTTCCGCACTGCACTCGACCGGCCTGCCCGATCGGGTCGAGCCCAGCAATCGACAATTGGCCTGCTTGACCGATGCCTTTATCGCGGTGGCTCCGGCACACGGCCGCTACATTGCCGAGCACGAAGGTTGCCCTGCGGCCAAAGTCCGCGTCATTCCCAACGGCGTCGATGTCGAGCGATTTCGTCCGCGCCTGCCAAACGCCGCACTGCGTGCCGAACTGGGGCTTCCGCCACACGCACCCGTGGCGGCCATCGTGGCCGCGCTGCGACCAGAAAAGAATCACGAGTTGTTCCTGCGCGTCGCCGCGAGAGTGGTGCAAACACTTCCCACTGCCAAGTTCCTCGTGGTCGGCGATGGCCCGCGGCGCGCCGAGCTCGAACAACTGGCCCAGCACCTGGGTTTGGCCGACGCGGTGCAATTCCTGGGCACGCGTGGCGATGTACACGAGCTGCTGTCGGTCGTCGACGTGGCGGTGCTCACCTCGCACATGGAAGCCAACCCCGTGTCGCTGCTCGAAGCCCTGGCCAGCGAAACACCGGTGCTGGCACCACGTGTCGGCTCGATTCCCGATGTCGTCGAACATGGCGCCTGGGGGCTACTGGCGCCGGCCCACGACGAGAACGCATTTTCCGAACACCTGGTCGACCTGTTGGCCCATCCCGCCCGAGCCCAAGCGATGGGCGCCGCCGGGCGCAGGCGAGTTCTGGCCGAGTATTCACTCGAAGCCATGGTGGCCGGGTACCAAAACTTGCTGCTCGATACGTACCAGAAAAAAGTCGGCCATCTGCCCGACGCCTGGCGCGCGACCGTGCCGGCAAATTCCAACGCAAATTGCGCTTGCGCCGACGACGACGCGGCTACGCACAGCGCAGCACCACCGCCAACTACCCCGGCCCCCACCGCCGCCCCCACCGCGATGATCAACGCCGGGGCGCCGCTGCACCCCGTGTGTGGTGCCACTGGCTTCGCCAGTGTCTGGTCCCCACCGCGATGATCAACGCCGGCACGCCGCTGCAGCCCGGCGCGCCTGTGGAACCATGGGGCACAGCGACCTTGCCCGGCTAAATGGCTACGCCCCGCGGGCTGGTACGTTAGCCTGGGTCCAGGTGCCATCGATCCAGCGCCACGCGCGCCCCGTGGGGTTGGCATCGGCCAGCAGCGCGGGCAGCCGCGCGGGGCGCACGTTGTCGTAGCAAGCCAGTTGCCCAAAACGGCGCATGGCCGCCGGCAGCCCCACCGCGGTAAATCCCGGATGCCCCGTGGCGGGGTAAGGTCCACCATGGTTCATGGCCGGGCTGACTGCCACGCCGGTGGGCATTTTGTCGTTGAGTAAGCGCCCCACGCGCGTTCTCAGCGCAGGCTCGAGCTGGTTCGCTAGCGCGTCGTCTGCACCCGATCGCGCACTATAAATGCTTCCGGTCAGATTGCCTTCCAGGGCCGCGACCACCTCGGCCAGTTGAGCCACGCTGTCGGTTACCACCGCCAGCGTGGCATTGCCAAACGCCTCGGTCTGCAAGGCCCCCGGTCGCTGCAAGAACTCGGCGCCCGACACCCGCAACAACGTGTTGGCGTGGCTCGCTCCGGCGCCGCCACCCATGGTGCCGCCCACCACGACGCGTGCCCCCGCGCCAACCAATGTGGCCACCGCCTCGGCCAGGCTCTGAGCCACGCGCTCCGAAAGCAACGTGCCCACGGGCGCCCGTTGGAAGCGTTGGGCCACGGCCGCCAGAAACTTGTCGGTGTCGTCTCCCGCCACCAACAGCAACAAGCCCGGGTGCGTGCAGAATTGGCCCGTGCCGAGCAGGCAACTGCCCGAGATTTCTTCGGCCAAGGCGTCTCGCTGCTCGGCCAGCGCGCCTGGCAACAGCAGCACGGGGTTGACGCTCGACAGTTCCAGATAAATTGGTTTGCCTACCCGGTCGGCGGCGCGTTTCAGAGCCAAGCCCGCCTGGCGGCTACCGGTATAGGCCACGGCTCCCAACCGCGGGTCGGCCACCAGACGCTCGCCATCGGCGTGGCTCGTGCGATACAGCAACTGTACGGTGCCGGCCGGCATTCCCAGCGTCTGCGCCTGGTCGTGCGCCAATTCCGCCAAGCGGCGCGACACGCCGGGGTGCGACGTGTTGGCCTTGGCGATCACGGGGCAACCGGTGGCTAGCGCCGCGGCGAAATCGCCTCCGGCCACGCTATTAAACGCCAGCGGAAAATTGTTGGGGCCGAACACCACCACCGGCCCCAGCGGCAACAGGCACGATCGAATGTTGGCTTGGCTGTCGATCGTGGGCAGCGCCCACGATCGATCGCGCGCGGCAGCAGCCGCTTGGCGCAACTGATTGGTGGTGCGCGGCAGCTCGACCTCTGCCAACCTTGGCCGAACGGGCAGCGCCGTTTCGGCGTGTGCCAAGGCAACCAGTTCTTCGGCCGCGGTTTCCAGCGCGGCGGCCAGGCCTTCGAGAAACTCGGCTAGCCGCTCAGGGGGCAGCCGCCGCAGCTCCGCCGCAGCCGTGGCCGCAGTGGCCAGCGCCGTCTCGCAATCGGCCCAGGCACTTTGCGGATAGCCAGGGCCCAACCGCTGCCCCGTGGCGGGGTTCCAACCGGAAAAAATCTGCTGCGATTGCGCGCAGCGCCAGGTGCCCGCCAACAGCACCGGAGCAATTTCTTGATTAGAGTTCATGCTGGCCAGGGTAGCGGTCGCTGGCCCGCTGACAAGCAGGCGCCCCACCTGCGCGCTGGTTTTAGCCTCATTCTCTCTCCGGTCCGCGATCGAAACTCCTTCCGCACCAAGGCTTACGCGCACGCGGCCGACCAGGGCGTTTCTTCCGCCAGAAAGCCCGGCTGGAATTCGTCGCCGGGGGCCAGGCTGTCGTCGAACGTCGTGCGCAAAATTTCTCGTCGCCAATCGGCCTCGTGCAGGGGCCAGACCACCAACTCGATCGGTCCCACCTTGCGGCGCACAATGGCTGAGGTCTCTTGCGATGTCCGCCAGCAGGCGCGTTCGAGCGGCGACAACCCGGGCGGACGCGGGGGGCGGTTGCCCCGGCGCCACGTAACACGCCCCTGATCGCAGACAGTGATCACCACCTGGTCGCCAGTATCGAGCATGCGCGCGGCGATCAGTTCGTGGCTGGCCGTGGGAAAACGCGACTTGAGCGCGAGCAGATCCCACCGGGTTTGGCGGCCGACCAGGCTAAACCACCGACTGGGCAACAACAGCCGCGCGGCCAACCGATTGGCCACCTGCTCGCGCATGCCCGGCGCCACCGCGGCCGGCTCCCAATCGAGCGCCACGAAGACCTGCTGGGCCAATTGCTCGCCCACCTCGTGCGCCAAAGCCCACTGCAAGCGCTCGACCCGCGGGTCAGGCCGCAGCCAGATCGACGTTCGCGGACCTGTCGAAGATCGCAACCGCACACAGCGCGCGCGACCCTCGAGCCGGGGATCGAGCCCCACTTGCCAACCCATGGCCTGGGCCACCGCAAAAACGTCGACCGGCGGTTGCTTTACCCCGGCCAAAGCCAACGCCTGCGTGGCTACGTCATCCAGTACCTCGGCCACTAACGAAGCTGAATCGCCCGACATGGTGAGACCTGACCGCAAGAAACGCCTGGAAACGACTAGTGTACATTAGTATACACGTCGGCGCGGCGCTGTCAAGCAAACTTTGCGAGCCAATTTGCCGTGGGGGCCGGTCGAGCTGCACCGCTGCCGTGGCATCTGGCCTAGGGCTGCGCGGGCTACGACGCGCGGGGCGACGGCGCCGCGCTGGGCGCGCCGTGCTTCAAGAACTTCGGGCCGGACAAGGTGCGGTTGCTGGTCGGAGAGACCCCGAAGAAATTGCCGATCTCACGGACCACTTGCAGTTGTTCCGCGCCGGTAAGTTCCGGAAAGATGGGCAATGCCAAAGTCTCCCGCGCCGCGCGTTCGGTTTCCGGCAGCGACCCGGCTCCATAGCCCAACTCGCGAAAGCACACCTGTTCGTGCAACGGCACCGGATAATACACCTCGGTGCCAATCTGCTGACCGCGCAGGTGTTCGCGCAATGCATCGCGCCGTCCGTCGGGCACGCGCACCACGTATTGGTTCCACACGTGTCGCCGACCGGGCAACACGCTGGGCAGCGACAACACCCGATCGAGCCCCCAGTCGGTGAATAATTGCTGGTAACCGGCCGCCTGCCGCCCGCGCGTTTCGGTCCAGTGTTCCAGGTGCGGCAGCTTCACATTCAGCACGGCAGCTTGCAGCGTGTCGAGGCGGCTGTTGATTCCCACCACTTGGTGATGGTAACGCGGCTCCATGCCATGCGTGGTCAACAGCCGCAAGCTGCGCGCCAAATCGGCACGATTGGTGGTCAGCAGGCCACCATCGCCCATGCCGCCCAGGTTTTTGGTCGGATAAAAACTGATGCAGCCCACATCGCCCAGGCTGCCGGCGCGGCGGCCCAGGTACTCGGCCCCCACTGCCTGCGCCGCGTCTTCCACGACCCACAAGCCGTGGCGCTGTGCCAAGGCCGAAATCGCACCCATGTCGGCGCACTGTCCGTACAGGTGAACCGGCAAGATCGCCTTGGTCCGCGACGACAACCGCGCGGCTATCTGCCCGGTATCGATCAGATAGCTTTGGGGGTCGATATCAACAAACACTGGTCGGGCACCCAGCCGCCACGCAGCCGAGGCCGTGGCGAAAAACGTATAGCTGGGGGCGATCACTTCATCGCCCGGTCCGACACCACAGGCCATCAACGCTAGCAACAAGGCATCGCTGCCCGAGGCACAACCAACCGCGTGGGCGGCGCCACAGTGTTTGGCCAGGGCGGTTTCGAGCTGCTGGCAATCGGGGCCCAGCACATACTGGCCCGATCGCGCCACCCGGGCCAGCGCCGCCACCATGGCTTCGGCCAGCGGCTCGAACTGTCGACGAATGTCCACCAGCGGCACCGCGGCCGCCGTGCCTGTCGGTGCGGATCGATCCGGAGACGTGCTCATGGCATCCTTGCCCAGTAGCGCGCGGAACGGGGTTGTAGAAGCGGGCGGCACGTTACGGACCCCCGCCAGGCGCGTCAAGGTCGCCCCGCGGCAGGTCCGTGGTCGATGGGTGCCGAACCACGCACGGCATGTTAAGGTGGAGAACCTCCGCGAAGGAGCGAATCGCGCGCTCGTTGATTTTGCCAGCCCCAGGGGTTGAGCACGTGCATCGTCGGCCACTTCCCGCGCGGCGGCGCGCCGCCGCAAGAAAACAGGAGCAACCTACCATGCACCTTGTCGGGTTTCTGCTCATCGGAATTGCCGCCGGTTACCTGGCTGGCCGGTTTACCAAGGGCTCGGGCTTCGGCCTGCCCGCCAACCTGGTGCTGGGCGTGGTCGGCGCGCTGGTGGGCGGGTTTCTGTTCGGGTTGCTGGGGTTCACGGCCACCGGCGTCTTGGGCAGCCTGATCACCGCCACGGTGGGCGCGCTGGTGCTGCTCTACGGCTTGCAAATATTTGGCCCTCGGTAGTCTTGCCTGGTCTAGCAGCCCGCAACCGCTGTTCTGCTATTCCGCGAAGCGGGCCAGCCGGTCGCGGTCGATCTCGATACCCAACCCCGGTCCTGGGGGAATCGGCAACATGCCTTCGGCGTCGAGTGCCAAGGGGCGAGTGGTCAGCCGATCGATATACGGGGCCGGCGTGAGATACTCGACATAGCGTGCCACGGGCAGTGCCGCGGCCAACTGCAAATCGGCCGCCAGGCCCACCACGGTGTTCCAGCCGTGGCTGACGAAACCCAGCCCGTGGTCCAGCGCGCTCCAGGCAATGCGCCGCGCCTCGCTCAGTCCGCCGCACTTGGTGGCGTCGGGCTGCACGATGTCGAGCGCCCCGCGTTCGATCCAAGGCATGAACGCCTGGCGCCGGGTGAGCACTTCGCAACCGGCAATGGGCAGTGGTGCCGCACGGCGCAGCGCCACATAGCCCTCCAGATCGTCGGGGGCCAACGGTTCTTCAAACCACCCCACCTGATAGTCGGCCAGCATCCGCGCGGTGCGCAAGGCCCACTTGTAGCCGTGCGGCCAGAACTGCTCGCTGCCACCGGCATCGACGAACAATTCCACGTCGGCACCCACGGTATCGCGCGCTGTGCGCACCAGCAGCTCGTCGTAAGCCGCGCTGACCCGGCCAAACGGCCGCCAACCCAGCTTGATGGCGCGGAACCCACGAGCGACCGTGGCCAACAGGTTGTCGCGCAGCCGCTCGGGCTCGTCGAACAACAGCGAGCCATAGGGCCGAATCCGCGTGCGATAGACACCCCCCAACAGCCGCGCCACGGGCTGACCAGTAGCCTGGCCCAGCAGATCCCACAGCGCGATATCGATGCCCGAGATGGCGTGTTCCACGGTACCGCCGCGCCCTTGCCAGAAGCTCGTTTGTCGCAGCTTCTCGCTGACGCGTTCGGGCTCGATGGCCGATTCGCCCTGCCATTGGGGGCGCAAGAACTCGATCGCTGCCTCGACCAGCCCGCTGCTAGTAAACGCGCTTCCCCAGCCGCTCATTCCGCTATCGCTGACCACCTCGATCAAGGCGTGCAGGTCGTCTTGCGGCTCGTGCCCTTGGGGCCAGCCGCCGTCGACCGTGCCACCGACCAACCGATGCACCAAGATCTTGCGAAT
>CAYSXM010000003.1:0-20025 GCA_964434905.1 uncultured Pirellulales bacterium
CCGGCCAGCGCCGAGAGCAACCAGCCCAGGCCCTCGAGCGGCCACTGGTCCAGCGGCGCCTGCGCCAACAGTGCCCGAGCGTCGACCTGGGGGCTGTCGCCCGCCAGCTTGCGAACGAACAGTGTGTAGGCCACCAGGCTGCGGCGGCATTCGACCGTATAGTCGGCCGGAATCCGCGTCTCAATCTCGCGCAGATAGGTCAATGTCTGCTGCCAACTGGCCTCGGGTACCGAGTAATCTTTGGCCCGCGCGCGTGTCAGGGCATGCGCCACGTGAATGCTCAGATAGGGCCACGACTGCTCGCCGTGCCTCCAGAATCCCCAGCCGCCGTCGTCGTTCTGCATGCCGGCCAGGCGTTCCAGGTCGGCGCGCACTCGCTCGCGCAGTGCGTCCGGCGTGGGGGCTTCGGGTGCGTTGAACGCCGTGAGCACGTCGCCCAACGCCGCAATGGCCAGCACGCGCGACGAAATCTGCTCGGCGCACTCGAAAGGGTACGAGGTGAGGTAGAGCACGGCGTCGGTCAGTGCGGAAAGCGCCGTGGACGAGGTGGAAAGTTCCAGCCCGCCGAACTCGGGAATCACGTCGCCGGGTGCCTCGACGGCTTGCGCGATGGCGCCGTTGTCGACTTCGCCATAGGTGGCAAACGCCTCGGTCGTGGCGGGGGTCCACACCGGCAAAACTACCTCGGCCGCGTCGCTATCCGCTCCGGCCACGGCCAGGACCTGTAACCGGGCCTTACCCGGCAGGCGGGCTGCCAACGGAAAGCGAGTTTCCACCCGATCGCCGGCGGGGACCAGCACGCGCTGCCCCGTGGCGCCGGTCAACTCGGCATTTTCAGCACGGACCACGACGTCGACTTCCAGCGGTCGGTCGGTTTGGTTTTGCACCACCACCGGCAATTCGCAGCGGTCGCCGAAATTCAGGAACCGTGGAGGGCTGGGCCGCACCATCAGCGGCAACCGCGCCACCAGCGGCGCCTGTGCGTGCCCAAACTGCTGGCTACCTGCCGCGGCAATCACCATCACGCGGTAACGCGTCAGGCTGTCGGGTAGCTTCACCGTGGCGGTCACCTGACCATCGCCATCGGTGCGCAAGTCGGGTACAAACGCGGCCAGTGGGTTGAAGTTCAATCGCACGGCCACGGGCGCGGGCGACTGTGCTTGTTCATGATCGGCCGATGTCGACTTGGCCATGGAGTTGCGCATACGCGCGCCGTCGGCCGCGCCACCTGCAGCGCTGAACAACTGCATGCCCTCGGCCGCGGGGGCGGCCATGGCCTGGGGTACCTGCGGAGGCAACAAATCGACCGGTCGTACCAGCAGCAGGCGTTCGCGCAGATGTTCCGCGCTCAGGCCCGACTCGCGCGCCGTGTAAAACGCCGCCAGGGGGTCGGGTGTTTGATAGGCCGACAGGGCTAGCACCGCCTCGTCGACCATGAACAGCGTCACGTCGGCGCCGGCCACGGGATGATCGGCTGCGTCGCGCACGTCGATCCGCACGGTGGTCTGGGCCCCCGGCCGTACGGCCGGTTCGTGCGGTTGCGCTGAAACGGTCAGTGTTCGGTCACGTGGCGGTACGGATAGTTCGAGCGATCCCACCGCGTAGGCCGGCCGCAACGGCGCGTTGGCCAGGGCCACGCCGTCGTCGTCGACCCGCGGCGTCGCGCCGACCACGTCGACTTGCAAGTGCAGGTTGGGCGTGTGGCCCGCCTCGATCGGAATACGCAGCGTGGTGCTGGCCGCGGTCATTCGAAATCGCTCGTGCCGTACCAGGCCCGACCGGCCCACGGTCAGCAGTCCTTCGGCTGGAAAAAACGGCACGCGTACCAACACTTCGGCCGTTTCGCCGGCTTGATATTCGCGTGCGTTGGGTATCAACTCGACGGTCTGCTGCGCTACGCCGCGGTCGGGCGGCTGTTTACCACCGGAAACCCACCACCGCAGTTCCGAACGGTTCGGTCGCTCGCGCTCGTCGCGCACCACGGCCCGCAGCCGATAGGTTCCGCCCTCGGTCGGCGTGAACTCGACGTTGACGGGTTCGGCGGCCGAGGTCAATTGCTGGCGCACGGGATCAAGTTCTTGTTCCAGCCACTGTCCCCCGACATGTCCCCATTCGAGGCGGACCAATTCCAATTCAACCGTGCGCCCCGCGACCAGGTGGCCATCGATGTCGGAGACCAACACCGCCGCCTGCCACGGTTGGCCAGGATCGACAAACGTGCGCGCCGCCCGCAGCCCGACGTAGTGCTCGGCAGGGTGCACCAAGAGTGGAACGCTGGCGCTCCAGGTTTGGCGATTCACGTCCTGCACGTCGGCACTCGCGGTGACGCTGGTGGGCCGGGGGGGCCACACGGCGTCGAAATCGAGTCGCACGACATGCTGGCCCGCACCATCGGTTTGACCGGCGAACGTTTCCCAGCGGCCGCCGTCGCCGCCTTGGTTCCAAGGCATCCACCAGGGGGTCCATTCTCCGAACACAAAGTCGCCATGTCCTGGCGGCGAATAGTTCGTGGGCACGCTCTGCACGCGCCAGGTAACGGCGGCGCCGGGAAGCGGCCCGCCGGCATAGTAACCGGCCGCGACGGTCAATTCTGCGAATTCTCCCACGCGGTGCGGCGCGCGACTGGCGGTGGCGGCGACTTCAAACTCCGGTCGGCGGAATTCCTGCACCTCGATGGCGTGCTGCCAGGCTCGCCCGGCCAGATTGGTGTCGCCTCCCTCGGCCGTCAGGGCCAAGCTGGCGGTGCCCAAATTGACCGCACTGGGAATCGCCACGGGGCCCAGCGCGAATCCGCCCAAGGCATCGACGTCGGCGCGTCCCTTGGCGATTTCATTTCCCTGAGAATCGACCAGTTGATAGTTCACGCCCGTGGCGGCGCCTGCCAGCGCAACGATGTCACCCGCGGGTCCGGCCCCGACCTTGCGTATCCAGCCGCGCAGATGGACGACCTCGCCGGGCCGGTAGAGGTGGCGATCGTCGACCAATAGCCACCGCAATTGGTCAACCCGTGGCCGGCTGGACCAAGCTCCGAAGTCGTTCCACGGCGCACCGGCCGGAGGCAGAAACGCCACGTCGGCGCCGGCCCTGGCCAACAGCAACGTGGCATCGTTGGTTCCGCCCTCGCGCAATTTGATCCGCGCCAGACCATCGTCGCCGGTGGGAATGGTGGGGGCGTCCGTTCCAAGCGTTACTTCGACACCCGCCCGGGGGCTGCCGTCGTCGAGCGAGGTGACCCAAGCCAGCATTTCGCGATCGTCGGTCACCACGTCGAGCGCCAGCTTGGTCGACTGCACCCAGTGGCGCAATACCGGATGATACCGATCGGGCGGCGACGGCACTGCCGGTTCGACCACCAGCACCAAGTGGCCTAGCCCTGCGTTCAACAGGGGCGCCAAATCGATCGCGGTTTCCGCCACCTCGTCTGCCTGCCCGTCGACGTCGAACACGCGATCGAGTGCCAGTTTTCCGGGCGGCTGTTGTCCACGTGCCGCGGCCTGCGGCGCCCGACCGCGACGGCGCGGCGCGGGCCGAGCGGGCGCTACTGCGTCGCCAGGATCGCGCAGGTAGGCCACATAGGCCTGGTAGTCGCCGGGGGTGACTTGGTAGGCGCGCACCCGCAGTTTTGGGTGATTGATCGAGAACACCGCGAATTGGCGCGCTCCGTGAGGGTCGAGCACCAGCATCTCGCGCGCCGGCGTGAACAACTGGGGCTCGGCCGAACCGACCTGAAACGACAACTTGGCATCGCCCGCCAGCGTTTGGCCGAACTGGTCGTGGATCGCCGCGCCGACCAGTGAGACACTATATTTCGTGCGCCCTCGGCTGTGGCCCGTGAGCACGAGGCTGTCGCCCTGTGCTTCGACGCGCAGGCCCGGCAGCTCGGGCTCGACGTGACCGATCAGCCCCGCAAGCCGCGATGCATCGAGCGGGTTGGAAAACCTCACGATCCACGGCGTGCCCGGCGGGCAGTTCTCGCCCCAGGCGCAACGATTTTCCACGACGCGCAGCGGCCCGTACGTGGAAAACTGAAACTCCTGTGCGGCGTCGGTTACTAGTGGGCCTTCGGTCGAAGGTAGTCCGGCGGCGAACACCACCTTGAAGACGGTGTCGACGGGCAGGGCGCGCACCGGCCGAAATGCCAGCCAGCGGCCGGCCACGGTCTGCTGAACGTGCGGGCTCAACTCAGAATGTTCCTTCGCGGCTTCGACCGACAACAGTTCCAGATCGAACACCTGGCCGGTGGTCGATACCAACTGGGTTTTGGCGAGCACGCTGGCTGGATCGATGTCGGCGTCGAACACCGCGAACAATGGCACGTGGGGTGACTGGCTGCCGCCCGTGGGAAATGCAGTGACCAGCTTGGCTGGAGGTGTGGCGAACGACCAACGAACTGCCTGGCCCAAACGCTGTCCCGCTTGCGACGTGGCGTCGGCCGCTACTTCAACGGTATACCGCGTGGCCATGGCCAGCCGACGTTCGGGTTGGAATACCAGCGTACGTGTTCCCAGCCAGCGCCACGTTCCAGCGCTGGCAGGTTCCAGACGCGCAGGAACCTGCTTTTCGGCCAAGGTGTCGAGCGACGTCAGCGGTACCATGGGCGCGGAGAAGGTGAGCGATACCTGAGGTGCCAAGGGCACGTTCCCCTCGGGAGCGTGTTGCAGCACTGTTAGTGGAACGGGCTGTGCGGCTGCGGGAGGTTGACCGGCTCCGGCTGGCGGAAATACTCCGTCGACAACCCTGCCCGGCCGTGGCGGGGGAACTGGCAACGGGGGGAACGCAAACGGCTGCTGATCGGTCGGGTTGGTCGCAGCCGGAGGCAAACGATCCAGCAGTTCGGCCACGACTTGCTCGGCGAGTGGTTGTCCCGGTAGGGGCGGCAGGCGAGGTTCGGCAGTCGCGGTAGCTTGCCCCGCGCTAATGCGTAACTGCAGCCCCGTGGGGCGCGACGCATCAGCCGGCGTTTGCTGGGGGCGAGCCGGCATGACGATCTCCGTTCTATCAGGGGATTTCTCGCCGGGTTGGATCGCTGCCAACAACAGGCCACTTCCCAAGATCGTAAGCACCACTGCAAGTCGAGTTGCGGTTCGGATCATTGTGCATCGTGCCGTGATTGGATATTGAAGTCGTGTTTCCCGTCGCGCCAGAGCAGTTGCCGGGAGATGCGAGCCGTAGCGTGGGAGCGAGTGGCCCGTGGTTATGCGGCTCGCCATTTTGCCCCGCGGAACCTGGCAATCAGCCATTCGACGTCCAAGGCCGGGGTTTGGTTCCCCCGGGTGGCTGGCCAAGCCTAGCAAACTTCCCCCGCTGGCAACCAGTGCGGGCGCCAATAGCCAAGCGGCGGGCGGCGCGTTACAACCCCAGGTCACAGTGGATTAGTCCAGGGGTTCCGTTTCGTTCGTGGCGTCGTCTTCCCACCGGCAGGGTTGCCGCGGGTTTGGTTTCCAGATCGCACCAGGGTTGCGCCGTTGGAAGAAGGCGCGCTTGGCGCCGGTCGATGTCGATCGCCGATTATCACCTGGCCCCGGGGCAATTCGACGCAACATGACCCATGTCGCCAGCACTGACGGCAGCACGTCGCGCGGCTCGGGTCCCGGCGCCATTCTGGCTGCGACCCTGGCGCACGGTGTCGTGCCGGTGGTGGTGTGCACTTGGCCCGGCACCTGGCTGGCGAACCGTACTGCGCGCGAAGCCTATTCGGGTTTCGGCCTGTTGGTGTTGACGCTGTTCCTGGCCACGCTGGTTTCGCGATTGCCGAGAGCCCTGGCAAGTGTGGCCTGTTTGTGGTTAATCGTCGTGCCCGTGTGGGCCTCGGCTTGGGCCTGGGCCTATTTGGGTGGCCACGACGGCGTGGGTGCCAGCACCCTTTGTCTGGCGGTACCGGGCTATACCGTAGCTCAATGGCTTTCGGTCGCGCTGGCTCGAGCAGGCTGGCCCCAACGTGCTTGGCAACGCGCCAGCCGGACTTGCGGTGGTGTGCTGGCCGGACTGACTCTGCTGGCGTTCGCCGCGGGCTTGTTACCGCGCGGTTTTTGGGCGGCGCCCACCCCGGTGCGGCTCGAATTTGGTTGGCGTGCCCTGGGCGTACGAGAGAAACCCGCCGACGGCGTCTGGCAAGCTGTGGGGCCTGTGGTGGCCAGCGTCGCAACTTCGGTTGGTCGTGAGTCGCGCACCACGCTGCGTTTGGTGCCGGTGGACGATGGTACGAACGCGGTGGCCGGCGCGCGTTCGGCTCGAATGACACTGTACCCAGATGAGCGCTATCGCTTGCGATGTTTGGTTCGTGCGTCGGAGGGAGCCCAACTTACCCTGGCGGTGCGTACCTTGGCCGATGGTTCGTCGGGCAGTTCGCTGGTTGCGACCGAGCGCGTGGGGCCAGGTTGGCGTTTGGTGCAACGGGGGTTTGTCGCTGCGGGGGAACTTCCGAGCGCCGTCGAGCTGAGCGTTGCCGATGCACCGGCCGGAGTTGAAGTTGCCGAGTTGGTGCTCGAGCGCCGTCGCCCAAGCCATGCGGCGGAGGTGCAGGTCGAACGTTGGCAAGTGGCCGGCGGTGCGCACGCGCCGTTGGCGCTCGAGTTTGCGCCGGAGCGCCCCGATGCGATGGTGGTGGAAACGACGGCGGCGATCGAGCCGGCAAGTGGTTTGGGGTTGATCAATCCGGGATTGCAGCTAGCGGCCGGGCGGAAATACCGCTTGCAGTTTCAAGCCTTGGCCGAGCATTCCGCGCCACTGCGTGTAGAAGTACAGGCAGGGCCCGACCAACGTTTGGTCGAAGAAACCGTGAACCTGGCGGGGGTTTCGCAAACCACGGAGATCGTGTTTCGCACCCCGGCCATGCCGACAGAGGCCGCGCTGTGGCTCGCTCCCCTGGGCGGGCCGAATGTGGTGACGATTTCCGGGCTGGTGCTCGAAGATCTCGACCCGGTTGGTGAAACCGAGCTTCTGGCCAGCGCGTGGCGTTTACATTCCGAGCCTACCTGCCGGGCTCTGTTGCGCCGCCCCCATACGGTGAATCCGACGCTCGAAGTGCGAATCGCCGCGCCCGGTCCTGGCCAACCTGGGGATACTTCGGTCGAGCAAGCGGTGCGAGCGCTCGATGGATCGGCCCGATACCGCTTGTCGTTCCGGTTGAGGTCCGAGCCGCCGCGGTTGGTCACAGCGGCGGTGACGGGGACCACGCCCGTGGCGGGAATCGACTCGCTCGCATGGCGAGCGACCACAACGTGGCAAGATTTTTCGGCCGACGTCGTGGCCGATGCCGCGGCGACCGCCGGGAGCGTGTTGCTGAATTTGGGGGGTGCGGTGGGTTCGGTCGAGGTGGCAGACGTGGCACTGACGCCGGTGGTCAAGTCGCGGCCGACCGACCTGGTGGTCGATGAATGGCGGTTGGCCGTCGACCCTGATTCACGTGCGAGTTTGGCACCGATCGATGCAACGGGCTTGTTGTCGGCGAACATCGAGCGATTGAGCGACGATCGCCCCTGGCGCGTGGTGTTGTCCCAGGCTCGGCTAGCGGTCGATGCTTGGACCCACTACGTGCTGCGCGTGCGAGTGCGGGGCAGTGCCGAGCGCACGGTACAGGTTGGTCTGCGCCGGGCGCGCGATGGCTCGTCGTTGGTGCCGATGCTCGATCTGCCGGTGACCACGGAGTGGACCGAGCTGACTCGTCCCCTTCGTGCGCCGGTGGGCGAAATGAACAGCGAGTTGTTCGTCAACTTGGGTGGAAGTACCGGCCAGGTGGAGTTTTCCACCATCGAGTTGGTGCCGCGAAGCGATCAACCGTTGGCCCTGTGGCCCGAGGATTGGCGGTTCGACGTGGTACCCGGGGCGCAGGCAGCGCCCCGCGCGATGGACAGCGAACCGGGCCAGTTGGCCGCCAGCATTTCGCAAGGCGGCGCAACGGTGTGGGATGTGCAATGGGTTCAGCGAGGTTTGCGATTGGCGCCGCGGACGCGCTACCGGGTGACGGGTCGGATCCGGGCTGATGCTCTACGCCGGGTGTCGCTGTTCACCACGTTGACAGACAACCCCGCGCAGACGTTGCGCTCGACGAATGTGGCGGCCACCGCCGACTGGCAAGCATTTGGCTGGGTGTGGCTTAGTGGCGCGGAAGCGTGCATTGCCGATTTACACGTGGCGTGTGGCGGCCAGGCCGGTGAGGTGGAAATTGACACCCTGGCGATCGTTCCGCTGCCCGTGACGGGGCCCACCCAGTTGGTGGACGAGGCCTGGCAACTGGAAGTCGACCCGCAGGCGGCCGCGACGATCAGCCGGCCGGTAGATCGGCCCGAGGTATTGCACGCCGAGGTGACCCAGGTGGTGGCTGCGCAACCGTGGTGCGTGCGGCTGATTCAAGAGGGGTTGGCGATTGAAGCAGGCGCGCGCTATCGGGTCACCTTCTTTGGCCGCGCGGTGGGCGAACCGACCAACGTCGACTACCTCATCCATCGCCAGAGCAATCCGTCGTATTTGGGTTTGGGAGGTGAAGTACGCTGCGAAGGCGAGTGGCGGAAATTCGTAGGTGAATACACGGCGATGGGCTCGGATCCGGCAGCGCGGTTGCTGTTCAACCTGGGCGAAGTACCGACTCAAGTGGAACTGCGAGACATTCTTGTCGAGCAAGTCGGCGCTGCGCCCGCCACGGTGGCGGCGGACTCGCCCGATGCGCCCACGCTCGACCTGGCGGCCACGCTGGGGGGCGAACAATTTGGACAGTGGCGAGTTTTGCAGCCATCGACCAAGCCGAGTGTAGCCTTGCGTGCAACCACGCCGGCCAATGCCCTGGACGTGGTGCGGCTGGAACCTGTACATGGTCGCTCGGCACAACCCTGGGAATTGCGATTGGCGCTGGATGCGTTTCCTATCTCCGCGGGAAAGTCGTATTTCATTTCATTTCGTGTACGGGCCGACAGGCCCCGCCGGGTTGGCTATTCATTGAACCAGGCACACGAACCCTGGGAGCCGCTAGGCGCGGCGGGCGTGGTGCCGGCCACCACGCGTTGGCAAACCGTCGTCACTCGATTCACGCCGGCTCGCGATGACCGTGCCTGCTATTTCTGCTTCAACGTGGGGGGGCACGACGCCGCGGTAGAACTGTCGCACTTCACTTTCGAGCCGCGCCCGCCATTGCGCGGTTGGGCGGGGTTGGCGGGCAGTGGCCTGGTGGTGTTGGGTTTGGCAGTGTGGCTGGTGTGGAGCGACCGCCAAAAGGTCCTGACGGCCGAACTGAATCGGCAGCAAGTGCAGCTTTCCGGGCCAGGGTTGCCCAAAGAAATACGCTATTCGCCAGACCCCGGCGCCGACTCGCAGCGCGAGATGCCGCGGCTGCTCCCTCCTTCGTCCGAGCCGCGTTCGCACTAGCGGCCCTGGCAGGTGTTTCAGGGGTCGAGCCGCGCGAACTGCAATCAAAGGAGGGGGCCCGAAACGGCGCGGCCGGCGCCAGTTGCAAGGTACATTGGAACAGCCAGCACACCGCGGGCACCGGCCATCCGAACTTCGTGTGCAGCCGGCGCCGTCACCCGATCGAGGCACGCCAGTCGTGATGGAAGAAGCAGCAACACATTGGCCCTGGGCCCGGTGCGGGCGCGTCGCGGCGGGTAGCACCTGGCAACGTGCTGCGCCGATCGTGCTGCTGGTGCTTACGGCGCTGGTTACGGCGCGCTATATCGGGGTGGGGGGCTTCCGCTTCACCGACGCGGCACGCCATGCGATGAGCGGCGTGTTCGTTCTCGATTTCGCACTATCGGGCGAGTGGTCCGATCCGCAGGCGTTTGCCGAGCTGTACTATGCGCGCTACCCGTGCCTGGGCATACCGAACTACTACCCTCCGCTGTTCCACATGGTCGAGGCGGTGTTTTTTGGCTTTCTTGGCATTTCGCCTGTCACGGCGCGGCTGTGCGTGCTGGTGTACCACCTGGCGGCCGTCGCGCTGTTGTACGTAATCGTGCGCGGGTCGCATGGTATGCGTGTGGCGCTGTGGTGCGGGTTGTTTTTCGCGACGTCGCCGGTGGTGTTGGCCTATTCTCGGCAAACGATGCTGGAGGCCCCATCCACGGCGATGATGCTGTTGGCAACCTGGTGTTTAACGCGATTTGAACGCCAGGGAAGTTGGCGATGGGCCGGCGCTTGGGGGCTGGCGCTGGTGGCATGTTTGGCCACCAAGCAGACGACGGTGATGATCTTGCCAGCGCATGGACTGTATTGGCTGGCTCGTCACGGCCTGGCGGGCCGCGGTCGAGCCGCCGCGTTGGCAGTGGGGGTCGTGGCGCTCTTAGCGGTGGGCTGCTATGCGACCTATTCTTATCGACACGCGCCGTTCGTCATGCGCGCCTTGACGACCAGCCCGGCCGGCACCCGGCTGGCGCCCGAGCACCTGCTGCGGTATCCGTCGATTTTGCCGGCCTTGATCGGGTGGCCGGCGGTTTTGGCGGCAGGGCTGGGTCTGGCGCGCTTGGCGGCGCGCTCGGCTGAACGGCCGGCGGCCGGACCCTGGTTGGCCTGGCTCGTGGCGTTCTTGCTGGTGCAGGTGAACCTGACGGGGCACCACTGGCGCTATGGCTACCTGTGGACCCCGGCTTGGGCCTGGTTGGCGGCCTGGGGGGCAGATTGGCTAGGCCATTCGTTGCGTTGGCGCTGGTGTAGATGTTGCGTCGCGGCAGCACTCGCTGGGGGGGCCGTTTGGGGGGCCGCACGAAGCCAACCGCCGATGATCACCGGATATGCCGAGGCAGCGCGTTTCGTGGCTACCTTGCCCGGCGGAGATGCGGTGCTGGTCGACGCCGTGTGGGATGGCGATTTCGTGTTTTCTTCCCGGCAATACGACCCGCACCACCGGTTTATCCTGCGCGGCAGCAAGGTGCTATATGCCTATGCGTCTTACAAAAACGTAGGTTTCAAGAGTTTCGTGGAGACCCCCGACGATTTGACGCGCCTTTTACGACGCTACGGCGTACGCTACGTGGTACTGGAAAACACCGACGGGGTGGGTACTACGGCGGGACGGCTGCTGCGACAGATGGTGCGCGGCGAAGGGTTTGCCCGGCGAGCTCAATTCCGTATTGAAACCCAGGGCCGACTAGTTGAATCGCCCCTGTTGGAAGTGTACGAATATCTGGAAGCTGAGGCCCTGTCGGCACTGGAAATCGAGTTGGAGTTCCCAGGTCTGGGGCGGACAATTCACGTACCCCTGGGTGGCAAGGCGGCCTGGCGGCCGCGGCGCCCCTGGGATCCTGGGGCCCCCTGACCAAGCCGCGCCTGAACGAGATATTGGCCGATGCCGCTGATCAACAGCAGCGAATCGTACCGCGAGTACCACGAACGGGTGGGTGAGAATCGGCATGCCGATCGTCCACTACCCAAGCTGGTGGTGGTGCTGCCTGCGCTGAACGAAGAGATGACGATTGTCGACGTCATCGATCGCATTCCGCGCGATATCCCAGGCGTGGGACTGGTCGACGTGGTGGTGGTCGACGACGGCTCGACCGATCGCACGGTCGAGCGAGCCCTGAAGCGCGATGCAGTGGTGGTGAGCCACCCGATCAACCTGGGCGTGGGGGCGGCGGTGGCCACGGGCCTCGACGCGGCACTGCGGCTGGGAGCCGACCTGATCGTAAGTATGGACTCGGACGGGCAGTTTCGCCCTGAAGACATTCCCCTGGTAATCCAGCCTGTTTTGGAGGAAGGCTACGGGCTGGTGGTCTGCTCGCGATACGCGCGACGCGAGTTGATACCCGAGATGCCGTGGATCAAGAAGTACGGAGGGATCGTGCTGTCGCAGTTGGTGAACACGGTGATTTGGGGGGGCGGCTTTACCGATGTGTTATGCGGTTTCAGGGCCTATTCGCGTGATACGGCTCTGCGGTTGAACTTGTATAGCCGGTTCACCTATACCCAAGAATCTTTGATCGACGCGGCCGCCAAGGGTGTGCGGATGACCGAGGTTTCGGTCAAAGTGCGCGGCGAGCGCGAGTTCGGCAAGAGTCGCGTGGTGGCCAGTTTGTTGGTCTATGCCGCGCAAGCCATGACGATTCTGGCCCGCGCGATTCGCGACACGCGCCCCCTGATGTTTTTCGGGGTGCAGGCGCTGGTATTCATGGTCGTGGGATTATTGGGCATTGGAACTTCGATCATTCTGGCCGACTCGCGCGGCCCACTGACGATTGCCACGGGGATGATTTTTTCGAGTGCGTCGCTGATCGTAGGGTCGTTGATCATGGTGTTGACGCTGATCGCCGACCAGTTGGGCCGCATCAAGCGGTTGCACGAAACGACGTTATACATGGCGCGTTTGGAATTCTATCGGCATGCCCCGCCGCTGCCGCGTGGGCGCCGGGTGATGCGCGATCCGCGCCAAGCAGAAGTTGAATCCTGGCGCCGCGGCTAGTGGCCGTTGAAGAACTCGACGGGCTGCCAGCAGCCAAGGCCGGCTCTACAACTTCGATTCCTCGGGACGAAGTTCATGAACCGTCCGGGCTCAAGGGCTGGGTGAGAGATCGAAGCAGGCCATTTCCAGGTGGTTGCGGACCAATGCTCGCCCACGCACCAAGACGGGGTTGTTCCAGGTCTTGCCGGCGATGCCCGGCACCCGGCCCAGTTCGTGGTGCGCGTCGGGCACCGCTTCCACCAGCACCAATTCACCCTGTTCAGTGAGCACCACTAGCAGGTCGTCGGCCAACAGCAGTTGGCCGTGGCCGTAGCGTCCTTGTTTCCACAGGCGCTTACCGGTTTTCCACTCGAGGCAGGCCAAGATGCCTTGGTCGAGCCCGTAGACATGGTCGCCGCGAACGACGGGATTGGCATACGACGACTTGAGCCGGTTATTGTGCCAGATTTCGACTACCTGCCATTGGCCATCGACCAGAGAAACACGCACGAGCGCCGTTCCGGCCTCGGAGGAAATCAAAATCTGGTCGTCGGGAAGCAACAGGGGTTGCGCGGCGTTGTTGTCGAAATTGGTTTTCCAGGGCGTGCGCCACAGCTCGGTGCCGTCGGCAGGGTTGAAACCGGCCAGGCCCGCGGCGTCGAACAGCAGAATTTGTTCCTGACCTGCCAGCGTGGCCAGCATGGGCGATGAATATGAAGCTTGTGCCTCGCCTCCGCGCCAGCGCAATTCGCCGGTAACCGCGTCGTAGGCTGCCAAGGCGCGGCTAGCCGGTGTTCCTTTTTGTGAACCCGGATTGACGATCACCAGGTTATTCACCACAAGCGGCGAACCGGACATGCCCCATTGCAAGTTGGCGACTTCGTTGTCTGCGAGGATGTCGGTCGACCAGATGCGCTGCCCGGTGGCGGCGTCGACACAAGTCAACACGCCGGACGCCCCGAGCGCGAATACCCGGTCGGCGGTCACGGTGGGCGTAGCTCGGGGACCATCTCCGCCCAAAGTTTCGTGGAACAGGGCCGGATATTCGTGAGCCCACATTTCGCGGCCGGAAGTGATTTCATAGGCGACAATCGCTTCGTTTTCACGTCGCTGCTCGATAGTAAATGCCACCTCGCCCACTACGGCGAACGAGGCGTAGCCGCCGCCGGCCGGCTGCTTCCACAGTTGCTTGGGCGGATGGACTTGCCAATCTCGAGACAATGGAGGCCCCACCACGACCCCGTTGCGCGCGGCGCCTCGATATTGGGGCACGTCTTCGGGGGCGATCGATGCCAGCCGCAGGGGGGGTGTCTCGGTCGCGCGCCGCGCTGCGCGATGGCGCTCTAAAACGACCTCGCGCGCGGTGCTGAATCTCCAATCGACCGTGGGTTCCATATCGCCAGAAAATTCCACCCGCCGCACTGCTCCCAGCACCGCGCCGATGGCGACCACTAGGCCGGCAGCACCCAGCAGTTTCTGGCGCCGCGCGGCGCCGGAGAACAGAAAGAACCATGCAGTAACCACCAACATGGCCACCAACGCGAGCAGAAAGGTGGCGGACATGCGCAGGCCGCGATCGAAGGAGTCGGCCGGCATCGCCCACAGAATCCCCAACAGCGCGCCCTCGATGAGCACCACTGCCAAGGGAAACCTGTAGCGGCGCCGTGTGGGTGCGGGGGCAGGAGTGTTCGAAGCGGCAGGGTCGTGGGCGGGCGCGGATGCCATGGCAAACTCGTTAGAATGGGAAACTGGAAGTGCAGGCTCGCCACTGCGCGGCGGCCGCCTGGCCGAAACGGCGACGGGCAACATCATAGCGGTACCGGCAGCCCGATTGCTACCTACCTGGCGCCGGCCTACGGGGGAACTGCAGGGAGAATTGCGAGGGGGTCTGCCGACGAGTTGCCAGGCAACCAGCGCCAGGCCAGACTTTGACCAGACCGCGCCGTTGCTCAGGGGCACGAGCGTGACCTGCGCGAACCGAGGGGCTCGATGTCAGACGCAACTAGCATCACCGCACGCCGTTTGGGTGTAGTTAGCGATACTCACGGCCACGTGGCTAATGCCCGGGCTGCGGCGCGGATGTTGGAAAGCATGGAGGTCGATGTTGTGCTGCATTGCGGCGACATTGGCACCGTCGAAGTGGTGCGCTGTTTCGGCGCCTGGCCGACGCACTTCGTGTTTGGCAACGTGGACTATGCCGAGGAAGATTTGCGTGCCGCGATGGAGCAGGCGGGGCAGAACTGTCACGGGCGGTTTGGCGAGTTGGTGTTAGGAGAGCGGAAAATTGCATGGCTGCACGGCGACGACGAGACTCGGTTGGAACAGACCCGTAGCGATGCGCGCTGGCACCTGGTCTGCTCGGGGCACACGCACCGCGCACTGGTTGAACGGCGAGACGATCGGTTGATATTGAACCCTGGCGCGCTGTATCGCGCCCAGCCGCATACGTTGGCGGTGGTCGAGTTGGATACGCTCGAGGCGATGATCGTGCCGGTATAGCGGTGCGACATAGGACCGGCGTTCCGGTGCGCGTCGACATGGCGCCGGCCGAATGCGAACACCCGGCGGGGCAAATGCCGGAGCCCAAGAGGCCAGACAGTCATGATTTCCGAAGGCTTGATGACGACCATCGACGCCGACGGAGCGGTCCATCTGGCCCCCATGGGCCCGACCATCAATGTCTCGACAAACCGCTTGGTGCTCCGGCCATTTACGAGCTCGCAAACCCACGCGAATTTGCGACGCGCGGGCGAGGGCGTGTTTCACATTACCGACGACGTGTTGCTGCTGGCACGCAGCGCCGTGGGGGCGGTCGAGCGGGTGCCCGACTGGCGGCCCGCGGCAGGGATTTCCGGCGCGGTATTGAAGGACGCTTGCCGCTGGTTTGCCGTACGGATTTCGCGGTGGGAAATGACCGAGCCGCGCGCTACGGCCGAAGCGGAGATCGTGGATCAAGGCGAAGAGCGCCCCTTTTGGGGATTCAATCGCGCGAAGCATGCCGTGCTCGAGGCGGCCATTTTGGCGACCCGGGTGGGGTTGTTGGAACCCGCAACGATTTCCGCGGATTTGGCCAGGTGGCGGCCCCTGGTGGAGAAGACTGGCGGCCCCGCCGAGCGCGAAGCCTGGGCGTTTCTCGAGGAATTCATCCGCGGAAAGTTGCCGCCGCGATAGCCCGACGAGGGTGCGAATGGCGGGATGACGACGCGCTCTGTGCGGTCATTGCAATTGTCGCAAGGAGTTCCGAAGATGGCCTGCCATGAGTCGCTGGGTTCGCATCTCGACAGGCAGCCGGTTGCATTTCGGTTTTTTCGCGCTTGCAGCGTCGAGCGCTGACAAGCGTGCCTATGGCGGCGCGGGGGCGATGATCGAGACGCCGGCCTGCTCGATCGTGCTGCGTGCCGCCGACCGGTTCAGCGTGACAGGTCCCGAGGCAGCGCGGGTGCAGGCCGCGGTTCGAACTTGGGTGGCCGGCAACGCAATGCCCTGCTGCGCCATCGAAGTGGAGTCGGCGCCGTATCCGCATGTGGGGTTGGGCACGGGAACCCAATTGGCGCTGGCGGTGTGCCGGGCCTTGGCGATTTGGCAGGGTCAACCGGCCCCTTGCACCGCGGCGCTGGCGCGCGGGGCAGGCCGGGCGCGACGCAGTGCAATCGGCCTGCATGGATTCGATCGGGGCGGTTTCGTGGTCGAGGCGGGGCGGTTGGCCGCGAACGACGAACCGGGGCCCCTGGTGTTTGGGGCACCGGTGCCGGCGGCATGGCGGTTTGTGCTGGCTATTCCCCGCGGCCAGCAGGGTCTTTCGGGCGATGCCGAAGCGGCGGCGCTGGCCAGCGCGCCCCGGGTGCCGGTGGCGGTAACCGCCGAGTTGGCGCGGTTGGCCTTGTTGCACATCGCACCGGCGCTGTTGGCGGCGGATGCCGCACGATTCGGGGCCGCACTTTACGATTTCAATCATCGAGTGGGAGAGATGTTTTCTTCGGTCCAGGGTGGGGCTTATGCCACGCTACACGGTGCCCAATTGGTCGCGCGGCTGCGCTCGTGGGGAGTGGAAGGGGTGGGGCAAAGCAGTTGGGGGCCCACCGTATTCGCGCTGGCGGAAAATGCCGATCAGGCCCACGACATTGCCGATCGCTTGCGCGCCAGCGAAGCGCACACGGCAGTCGAGGTGCTGGTTTCCGCGCCGCGCAATCGGGCAGCCGAGTGGGAGTGCCAGCCGGCAACGGGCTGCTAGTCGGCGAGTTTGGCGGCCAGCGCGCCGCGCCAACTGGCAGACAGTACGGCGAGTTGCGCGAGTTCGGCGATGGCCGACGGTCCACCGTCGTCGTAATGCATCACACGGTTGGCTCGGTCGACGCTCCACTGGGGGTGTGGCCGGTGTTGCAGTTGCCAGTAGTCACCAGCTTGAACGTGGCCGGTCTTGACGACGCGCAGATACCAACCTGTGCGACCGGTGGCGATGACCAGGGCTGGCAGACTTTTATGATGCCAACGCCGCGCCAATTTCCAACATGGCTGGCGCGGTTGTGAAATCTCGAACACGGCCTGGCCTGCTTGCCAGAGGTCGCCCAAGCAACAGTCGCCTTCGGTGACACCCGCTAGCGTGAAGTTTTCTCCGAACGCGCCCCAAGGCATTTCGGCCTGGCCGAGTTCCAGTTTCCAGGCCGCGTAGTGCGACGCGGCATAGGCCAGAATGGCTTTGTCGGGTCCGCCGTGGTTCTCGAGATCGGCCTGTTGGTCGCCGGCCAGGTTGGTGCGGTCGGCGAACACCGGACCGTTGACCGGAAGTTTGTAGAAGGCAGATTCCCATGGTCGATCGAACGGATCGGCCGAGCCGGGAGTGCCCAGCGACCGTGGCTGGCCCACGCACAGCGCGACGAGTTGAACGACCGGCGCGGCGGCAGCCATCTGGCACCGAGAGGGGGAAATCGCGTGGGCAGGCGCTGGCGAGCACGCTCGCCGGGACGTTTGGAACAAACCGGGTTATTAAAATGTTGGGCTTGGCCAGGGTAGAACCTGGTTCGTCTAGAACGCATAATACCGGCTTCGTGGCCCGTTGGCCCAGTGGGCCGCACCAGTTGGGCGCCGGTAGCCAGACGCCAGATTGTTCGTTGACTTGTGTTTCAGCATTGAAAGGAAACGTCTTTGCGAGTTTTCACCCCACCGATTGCGCGGCGTTGCGGTACCGGAGTTTTCGCGCGGATGCTGGCCCGGTCGGCTGGCTGGTGCCTGGCGCTGGCGCTGATGGCGGCGCCGGTCCAAGGTGAGACCTGGGCCGAAAAGCTCGGTTTTCCGTCCGGCAAGCGGGTGTTGATCTTTCATGCTGACGACATCGGCATGTGCTACGAGGCCAATCAAGCGGCGAAGCAACTGTTGCCCGCCGGAGAAATTCAGTCGGCCGCGTTCATGGTGCCCTGCCCTTGGTTCAACGAAATCGCTGATTGGTACAAGCAGCACCCGGAATATTGTTGCGGTCTGCATTTGGCGATGAACAGCGAATGGAGTTGGTACCGCTGGGCACCGGCCGCGTCGCGTGAGCTGGTGCCAGGCATGGTGGACCCCGACGGCTATTTGTGGCGCGACACGTTGCAAACGGCAGTCAAGGCCAAGCCTGCGGAGATCGAGCAAGAGATCCGGGCGCAGATCGAGCGGGCATTGTCGCGCGGCATCAAGCCGTCGCACATCGACACGCACATGGGCACACTTTATGCGCGGCCAGATTTCACGGCGGTGTATGCCAAGCTGGCGGTGGAATATCAGATTCCCGCGATGATTATCGAACCGACGCCGAAGATTATCGAGAAGTTCCGCAAGCGCGGCGTTTCTCCGTCGGAAGAAGGTCGCAAGTTGTTGGCAGAGTTTCCGCTGCCGAAGCTTGACGATTTCGATTCGGTGCCCGAGGGAAAAACCTATGAGGAGAAGCGGGCTGCTTTCCTGCAATTGGTGCGCGACATGGAACCGGGCATCACCGAGGTGATCTTCCACCCCTCGGTAGAGACCGAAGGGTTGAAACACATAACCGGCAGTTGGCAGCAGCGGGTGTGGGAGCTAGCGCTGTTTTCCGACCCGGTGGTGAAGAAATTCTTCGCGGACGAGGGGCTGCTATTCACCAATTGGAAGGACATGTTGGCGCGATTCCGCGAGCGGTTCCCGAAGCCGTAGCGGGGGCCGGTGACGCAGGGCAGTGTTCCGATATAGGTGTTTGCGGTGTGGGGAGCGTCGCAATTGCGCGATTGCTGGGAGTTTTGGACGGGTCTTCGTTTTGCGCTCGATGGGCAGTATGATGGCAGGGAGGAACCTCTGTCATGGCATCCGATCTTAACCCTGATCTCCGGCAAGCCATCGATGCGTCGAGCGGACCGCTGGAACTAGTGGACCGCAAAACGGATGAACACTTCTTCGTCATTCGTGCTGAGACGTACGAACGACTGAAGGCAATACTCGATCTTGCGGAGGCAACGGATGCCGAGAAGACCGCGGACCTGAAGGACTGGGCACGGAGGTCGGGTTACTTCGATCCGTCGATGGATGGCTACGATTCCGTCACGCCGCAGCTCAGTTCAGTAGGCAGGCTCCTGTCGGCCTTCCTTGAGCCGTAGTCAGTTTCGTTAGGCCAAGGCCTGACAACAAAATCCCAGAGCACTGGCCAAGCCAGTGGCACCCAGAGAAGACATCTACCTGGCAAGTCGACAATTTGGCCAGGTTGGCCAGGCCGAATGCCGTCAGGCCAAGTCCTGACCCTTAAAACTGATCCACAAGCGTCGGCCCGCGTCGTCAACCGCCGTCGCACCCGCGCCGCCGCCGTATGGCATGTATGGCATGTATTGCGGCCTGGTGGAGATGGAGAACGGTCTCACCTTCTGTCACGTGTCGTACGCGCGACGTACCGCAAACTAATTCCTCGGCCTTATTGATCTGAAGCGCGTTTTGATGTGGCGTGGCAGAGATGGCTTCAAGCACCGGCAGCACCTCGCAGGACCCAATTTCTCCAATGCTATCAATGGCTTCACGCCTGGTTAACATGCTCTCGTTGTCTAAGAGATCGAGAAGAATGGGCAGGCTGTACGCGTTGTCAGGTGCGATCGCATGCATTGCCTTCGCTGCTGCCAAACGATCCCAACCCTCTGTCGCCTCGGAATTTGCCATAGCGGCTAAATCTGCCATGGCATTGCTAGCTGGTGGCCCCAGCGATGCGATTGCATTTGCTGCGGCGCTACACAGTGCCGGCACCGTTAGTGTTTCCGTAAGAACGCGAACAACCTCATTGTAACTTGCTGGTTTCACGCCTCCTAAGGATTCAATTGCCGCTAATCTTATGTTCGGTTTTTCGGCCCGCGCTGCCTCGAGTAGGAGTTCTAGTCCTGAGCCATCACTCGGTCGAAGAGAGCCAAGTGACTGAACTACAGCTAGACGCACATATTCATCTTCATCATCGCGCAATGCCAGAACGTACGGCAACAAAATATCTTTTTGAAGCCCCAGAGCGCTTAGAGCACCGACTGCGGCACCGCGAACCAAAGCGTCATCGTGTCTTGTTAATGCGAACAGGCGACTTAAGTCATTCTGGTCGATTGTGACCGCTCGCGCCCTTTCAATGGCCAAGAACAAGTCATCCGGCCCCCGAACCCCGGGATGTTCAACTACCCAGAGAAGTCTGGCGAATGGATCAT
>CAYSXM010000004.1:0-19938 GCA_964434905.1 uncultured Pirellulales bacterium
TGGGCATCTGACCGGGGCCCCTTAGTGTAAGGTTCCCGGCCGCGGTATGCGCTAGGCCCCCCCGGAAATTGGGCAAATTTGCGGTACGTTCACCCCTGGCCTAGGAGGTGAGCCCGGAGTACCAATAAACATGTCGGCCCATGGGTAATCTGGCTGGAGAGAACCTGGCCGACTGCGGCCGACAGGGGAAAACAGACCCTGCGGATGCGTTCTGTCCCCTCTGGGCGAGGTGGGACGAATGTTAGGTCTCGCGCTAGAAACAGCCTAGTCGGCGAATCGACAATGGTGGTAAAGGGGTCTACCAACCCCCAATCGGTCCAGGCCTGAGCTTCTAAACCCAGCTCTTCGGCCAACTCCCGGCGAGCAGTATCGAGCGGGCTTTCACCCGGCTCGATGCCACCGCTAACCCCCTCAAGTCCCACCCGGCCAACGGCATAGTGGAATTCCTCGGTCAGGTAGACGCGGCCCTCGGCGTCGATCGGTAGCACACACACGCCAGGTTTCATGCGCACCACCGCGTGTGTGCCCGGCTGACCATCGGGGCGGAGCACATCGTCTCGCAAGACCTCGATCCAGGGGTCGCGATAAACTGCTATACGGGCGCGAATTTGCCAGGGTCCGTGAGCTTCCATGGCCTAGCCGTGCCTGGTGCGTGAGTGTTTGCCCTGCCCACCTCGGGCCAGGCCGGTTCTTCCAGTTTACCAGCGGCCTGCTATTTCTGTTGCATAAGCACATTGCCACTGCAAACAGCGAGCTGGGCGGTTACCGCAGACCGGAACGGCCGAGCGATGAGCGAAACGCCCGGCCGGGAATGCCATAGCGGTCCCACCATGCACACTCGACAGCGGTGCCAGCGGGCCGTTCGCAACGCGCTGGGTTGCTAGCAGTGCAAGACCTTGCCTTCGTGCGATGCGTCGCGCTGCAAGGGGCGGGGTGCCCCGACCAGCAGTGCCACAATATCCAGGGCCGAGATGATGCCGACGGCCTGACCTGCGGTGTCAATCACTGGAATGCGGTGAATGTGCTGGGCGCACATGATTCTGCCCACTTCGTCCAAACGCTCGTCGGGCGACACCGACCACACCTTGGGGGTCATGTACAGACGCACCGGGTCGTCGGGAGTGCCTGACCGCTCGTGCCAGATGAAGTCGGTAGCGCTAAGCACGCCCACACAGGCGCCGGCCGAATCGACAACCGGCATACCGGTCACCCGGTGACAGAGGAACTGCTCGGCGGCCGAATCCATGGTCTGATCTGCCGAGACCACGATGCAGTTCGATGTCATGATGTCGGCCGCGGTTAGCCCTAACAGGTCTTTGGCTTCCGACGGGGGGGCGTTCATCGTGGGCGTCCAGAGGTGGAAAATAGGTCGGACCGATTCGGCGACCCGGTGTCAGTCCCTGGTCGTGCTGTTTACCGCGCTACGCGCGGCGGGGTGCCGGCGCCGCGACTATGTCGGCCCGGCAGCGCCCCGAGCCGCATTCCAGAAAGGCTAGCTCACCACGCAGAGTTCGCTCGCGGTCGGCAGTTCGACGACGCCGTTAGCCTGGGAGCAAGCGCGCGGTGGCCGGTGAGGTTGCAACGGACACCGGCGTCTTTCCAGTTTGCCTAGTTTGTCAGGTACTGGCGATATTTTCGTAAATTCCGATTATCTCGAGCTGGACACTTCCACCATTGGGACAAGAGGGGCTGCCTGTTTTTTGTGCACGCGGGTCGATGCGTCGAAAGGTAGCACCACTGCACGAGAAACGTGCATGCTAGAAGTGCTATCGCAAGTGCAATCACAGCAATGACATGCAATCACACCTTGACTGCACGCGAGTATTCCTCCGAGTCGCGAGCCAGTGGGGCCGCGTCGGAATGAATTGACTCGCACGGAAGGACATCGAGTGATGACAGACAAGACCCAACGGCCAATGTCCCATCTTGCCAAGGCCGTATTGGAAACTGCTCAAGAGTTGTTTCGCCAAGACCCTGATTGGGTGTTGTTCTTTCGCGAAATCTTGGGACTAGAAGGGGCTGCCCGGCGTGCCTTTCCCGAACCGGACCAGTGGACCCGGTTTGAGCAGAGCCAGGAGTTCTTTCAGGTTCAATTGTTGCTGGCCAAACTACGCGACCGCGCCAGTAGCAAGCCAGAGTTCCAAGAGTCGACCCAGGTGGTCACCGTGCGGCTGCCCCGGAGCCTGCACGACGCGCTACGTGACGAGGCCCGAAACAGGAAGACCAGCATGAACACCTTGTGCATTACGAAGTTGCTACAAATCATCGACGAGAGCCTGAGCCCGACCGGAAGCTAGGCGTTGCAAGCACGCGAATGGTCAAGCGGCCCGTTGAAGATTTCGACGCGCCTGGGTCATCGCCTGGATGCGCTGGCGAAATAGTGGAGCGTCAACCCAGCATTGCTGGGTGACGCGGAACGACCCCGAACCCGTTAGGGGTTTGGGGCAAACAACTTCTTGTGCAGCGGGAGCTGCCTCGGACTGGTCAAGGGACGACGGACGCTGCACAGGCGACGCAAGTCGTTGTATTGCGAGCCGCGCGGAGCGGTGCCCCGCACGGGGCAAGATAGTAAAATGCCACGAGGGCGTTTTTCAACCTACGGCTCGTGCCGGCCGATTCCTGATCGCCATTCGGGCCCCTGGCCGGGGGAGCAGTGGCCACCCGGGTGAGATACCCTGGGCTGCGACCAGCCTGGAGTGCGTTGCGAACATTGTGACCGCTTGCAGCCTGGCGCGCCGGGCGCAACAGAAGTCGACTTCGACGGGTGCTTCAGGGATCGCTGCCCGGAACCAACATGGGGCCTGCGGCACCCACTGGATCGAGAGGCGAGGTTCGAGAAAGTTCGACCTGCACTCGAAAGGGGCCTTCGCCGGGACCTGGCGACAGCCGGTGGTACAGACCGTCGGGGCCCAGGATGCGTGCCTTGACGTTGTCGCGCAGATAGGCCGGGATTGCCTCGCACAGGATCTGGTCTTTCAACTCCGGGGCTTCGACTGGAAACATCACTTCCACGCGACGGAAAAAGTTGCGGGGCATCCAGTCGGCGCTGGACAAATACACTTCGCACTTTTCCGGGGGTCCGAAAACAAAGATCCGGCTATGCTCCAAGAAGCGATCGACAATACTGCGCACGCGAATCGTTTCAGACACGCCGGGCAACCCTGGCCGAAGGCAACAGATTCCGCGGGTGACCAGGTCGATCGGCACCCCGGCCTGGCTGGCGCGGTACAGCGCTTCGATCACACGATAGTCAACCAGTGCATTGAGCTTGGCGAAAATCCAGGAGGGCTGCCCTGCACGGGCCCGCTCGATTTGTTCCTGAATCAGTTCGATGGTGTGGCGGTGCAGGTGGTCGGGGGCCACAACCAGCTTGCGCCACTGATGTCCCTGCGAATAGCCGGTCAGCAAGTTGAACAGGGCCGAGGCATCGTCTCCGATGGCATCATCCACGGTGAACAGCCCCAGGTCGGTGTAAACGAGCGCGGTGGTAGGGTTGTAGTTGCCGGTCGACAAGTGCACATAGCGTCGTAGAGTATCTCCCTCCTGACGCACGACGAGCGAGAGCTTGCAATGGGTTTTCAGGTCCAAGAACCCAAACACCACGTGCACACCGGCGCGCTCTAGTTGGCGCGACCAACTTACGTTGTTGGCTTCGTCGAAACGGGCCTTGAGCTCGACCAGTGCGGTTACGTGCTTGCCGTTTTCGGCAGCTTGCATCAGCGAGCGCACGATCGGAGAGTCGCCGCTAGTACGGTATAGAGTCTGTTTTATGGCCAGCACTTTGGGGTCGGTCGAGGCGCGGCTGATAAACTCGACCACGCTATCGAACGAATCGAATGGATGGTGCAAGAGCACGTCGCGGCGGGCAATGTTGGCGAACAGGCTCTCGCCCTTGCGTTGCCCCAGGCCCCGTGCCAGCCGGGGGGTAAAGGGGGGGTCGCGCAAGGCGTCGTGTCCTCGTAGCGACACCAGCTCCGATAGCCCGGTCAGGTCGAGCGGACCAGGAACGCGGTAAATCTCGCTATAGTCTTCGGCGGCCGGATCGTCGTGCAGGTCCTCGGCTTCGACAATGGTTCGCACCAACTGCTCGTCGCTGTCAGCCGCCACCTCCAGACGCACCGCCTGGCCCCGTTGGCGGGCCTTGATGCGTTCCTCGATCAGCCGCAACATGTCGTCCGATTCTTGTTCCAATAGCTCGATATCGCTATCGCGAGTGACTCGGAACGTGGTCCAGCACAGTACCTGGAAGCCGCCAAACAATTCGGGCAGCCGGCCCGACACCGCGTCTTCCAGGAAAATGAAATGTTGCCGATCGTCGAGTTGCCCCAACGGCACAAGTCGCGGCAGCACCTGGGGCAGTTGGACCACTGCGAACAACCGTTTCGGCCCCAGCCCCTGAGCGCGTTCAATGATGGCACATAGGTACAGCCCTCGATTGTGATACCGGGGACTCGGGTGACTGGGATCGACCGCCATGGGCGTGAGAATGGGATACGCCCGCTCTTGAAAAAAACGGTCGAGCGTCTGACGCTCCGCATCGGTCAGGTCGTGGAGCTTGCGCAGGCAAATGCCGTTGGCGGCCAGCTCGGGCTGTACCCGCTCGTTCCAGCAGCGATACTGCGCGGCGACCAGTTCCTTGGTGCGATTGGCAATGCGTTGCAATTGAGACAGCGGTCGCAAACCGTCGGCGGTGTAGTCTTGGGGCGCGCCGTCTCCAAAGGCCTGTTCACGCAGCCCGGCCACGCGCACCATGAAGAACTCATCGAGGTTCGAACTGGAAATCGACAGGAACTTGACGCGTTCTAACAGCGGGTTGGTGAAGTCTTCCGCTTCCTCTAGCACGCGCGCATTGAACTCGAGCCAGCTCAATTCGCGATTGAGAAAGTACTCGGGCGCGAAATTCTGGTCGTTCACCAAGGCAACTCCTGCGGCAAGACGATCGGTCGAAACCCAAGCCCGGGCTTGCGCCAACGCGCTAGTTTACCAGATGGAAGGTGCCCTTCGCGTCGCCCGGTGGCGGTGCCAGACCCTGGGCAGCCGTGTGGCCGGTGAATTCGGAATAATCGTTACTTTCGGATCATGCTCGATGGGCCGGGGAGCCGAAACTAGGGGAGATTCGTTGAAGTCGGCGGCGCTGGGCGTATGTCTCGATGGCCGGCAAGCCCTGCTAGGGCCTTGCTGCGGTCTGTCCTATCGAAAGGAATCGCGGACCATGTCGCGAGCTGGTTGGAAACGGTGGTGGGCGGGTTGTGGATTGGCCTTGTTGCCGGCAACCGCGTGGGGGGGAGCTTCGCCCACCGCGGAACAGGCGCTGCAATTAACCCCGGTACAAGCTGCCGACATCGAAGTCGATCGCCCTGCCGAAGATGCCCTGGCCCAATGCACGATCAAGGCCGAAAAGGTCGGCGAGCATACCGGCTGGGTGGTGTACGACGCCAATAGCCAGGTGCTGCGAAAATTCGTCGACACCGACGGAAACAACGTGGTCGACGTGTGGAGTTACTACCGCGATGGCCTGGAAGTGTATCGCGACATCGACTCGAACCACGACAGCAAGGCAGACCAGTTCCGCTGGCTAAACATCGCCGGCAGCCGCTGGGGAATCGACACCGATCAAGACGGCAAGATCGACTCGTGGAAACGCATTTCGGCTGAGGAAGTTTCCGCCGAAGTGGTCCTGGCCTTGGCCCATGGCGATGCCGCACGCTTCGCGCGGGTGTTGATCACCAACGAGGAACTCACCGCGCTTGGCTTGGGCGAAGCCAAGCAGAAGGAAGCTTCCGAACTGCTGCTCGCCGCGCCGACCGATTTCAAGGTGCTGGCCGGCAAGCAACGTGTTCTCGCGAACGATGCCGAGTGGGTAGACTTCGGCGCCACCCGGCCCGGGCTCTCGCCTTCCGGAGCAGACGGCTCGACAAAAGATGTCGAGGTCTACGAGAACGTATTGGCCATGGTGGAAAGCGGTGATAAGAACGTCGAGGTACAGGTGGGAACCCTGGTGCGCGTGGGCGACTTGTGGCGCGCCATTCAGGCCCCGGTGATCGTCGCCGGAGACCAGGTCGCCGGCGATGGGGGATTGTTCTTCCGGGTGCGGCCCACTGAAAACATGAATGTGCAAGAAGGAGCCGAGGGGAACACCACCGGCGCCGAGGCAGAACGCATTCAAAAACTGTGGGCAGACCTGGAAGCCATCGACAAGGAAGCCGAAGCGGCCAAAACACCTGAAGCGTTCGCACAGGCCTCCGACCGCCGTGTGACTCTGTTTGAACAGTTGATCGACGGCGCCCAAGCAGGCGAAGACCGAGCCCAATGGGTACGGCAGTTGGCCGACTCGTTGAGCGTGGCGGTGCAGTCGGGCAACTACCCGGCCGGCGCCGAGCGCCTCAAGTCGTTGCACGAGAAACTTGCCGGCCAAGAGGGCGATGCGGAATTGGCAGCCTACGTCGAGTTCCGGCACCTGGCCGCTGACTATGGCCTGCAACTGGTACAGCCCAACGCCGACTTTCCCAAGGTGCAAGAAGCCTGGTTGGCCAGTTTGAAAAAATTCGTGGAGGCACACCCCACGAGCGCCGATGCCGCCGAGGCGATGTTGCAGTTGGGAATGGCCGAGGAACTAGCTGGCCAGGAAGACGCCGCCAAGCAGTGGTATTCGCAACTGGCTCAAGCGTTTCCAGAGTCGCCTGCCGCGAAAAAAGCACAAGGGGCCAAGGGCCGCCTGGATTCGGTAGGAAAAGTCTTGAACCTGCGCGGCAAGAACCCTGCCGGTGGGACCGTCGACCTGACCTCGAAACAGTTTCGCGGCAAACTGGTGCTCGTGCACTTCTGGGCTACCTGGTGCGAACCGTGCAAGGCCGACATGGCGCTGCTCAAGGAATTGCACGCCAAGTACGGTGCCAAGGGCTTCGCGCTACTTGGCGTCAGCCTCGACAATTCGGCGGAAGAAGCGGTCAGCTATCTGAAAGAGAACCACATCCCCTGGGCGCAAATCTACGAACCCGGAGGCCTGGAAAGTTCACCCGCCAACGAACTGGGCATACTCACCTTGCCCACCATGTTGCTGCTCGACGCCGAGGGCAAAGTGGTCGCCCGCAATCTGCATGTTACGGAGTTGGACAAGGAACTGAGCACCCGGCTGCGTTAGCCGATCGCCATAACATTCGACGCGCTTGTGGAATCGCGGGGATACGCTAGCCAGATAGCGACGCAAGTCGTTGTCTGGGCGTCCCAGCGTCGTTGTGCTCCGCAATTTTCGAGGTTGAACGGACGGCCAGGTCTGCTCGACGTGTTCGCCGCGACAATAGCTGCCTTGGCCCCACGTCAGTGATGTGGGGTCAAGTGCCGGCCACATCGGCGGCACCCCACGCGCCACACCCGCGACGCGGTGCTACTGCCGGCACCAGGCCTGCCACGCCCATCGGCCTAGCGAGCGCTCGACGCACCACAGTCCAACCCAGGCGCGTTGGCCGGTTGCCAGTTGCCGTGCGTTCTGTGCCGACACTTCGAGTCGGGCCTCGAACCGTGCGTGTTCCAGCTCGAACGATTGGTGCGCATCGGCGCCGGCGGCCGACCGGTCGTGGGCCACGCGCCGCACGGCCAGGGGGCCCCCTTCAACGGCCGACAATGCCTGGCTGGATAACGCGACTCCCGCGCGCGGGGCCACCGACAAAAGTCGGCAGCGCACACGCCCCACTCCGGGAACTCGCACCATCAGGCATTGGCCCACCCGGCAGGCATAGGCCGCAAGATCATGCTGCGCGAGCGACGCGAGTACTTGCTTCGAGCCGCCACCGGCCACCGCACACAGCTCAGTGCCCGACGAAAGGTAGCGCCCCACCAGTTGCTCTACCTGCGCACCAACCACCGTGCCATCGCACGGCGCACGAACGGTGAGTTCGTCCACCAGGTGCTGTTGGCGGGCCGTTTCGGCGGCCAGGGCCACAGCTTGCGCACGCTCTGCCTGGCATTGCGCCGTTTGCCCTTCGAGCAAGCCGCGGCGGTAGCGAGCCTCGCATCGTCGTTCCTGCGCGGCGGCTTGTTCCACAGCCAACACCAGGCCCTGGTTTTCCAGCACTGCCAGCACCTGGCCGGCGCGAACCGTTTGCCCTTCGGTTACCAAGATGGTCCGCACCAGTCCGGCGCTGGCCGAGCGCACGGCGACCAAAGGATCGAAAATCACTTGGGCTGGCGTGGTGTGCGGCCAGGGAAGCGGAACTAACAAGCAAAAAACGGCCAGGGTCAATGTCGCCGCCCAGGCCAGGTGGTACCGCGGCCGGCGACGATCGCCCGATCCCTGGTTGGTGTACCAGGCGCGCGTGGCCTGCGCCGCCGGCCAACCGAACCACAACCCCACCGCCGCCAACGACAAGATCAAGCCGGCGCCGTGAAACCAACTGGCCATGGCCACGACGAGGGTCACGCTTACCGAAACTCGCCACAATGCCGCCAGCACGCCATAAACCGCGACGATCACCGGCCGGGCCGTGGGCTGGTAAACGGCTGGAGCGTGCCACAAAACGCGTCGCACCACAAAGCGCAGGAAGGCTTGCCCTTGCCCGTGCAGGTTGGGTACGCCCAGCAGGTCAGACAGCACGTAGTAACCATCGAAGCGCATCAGCGGGTTGGCATTGAAGACCAGGCTGCTTACACCGGCCAGCAGCACCACGCGATGGGCCAAGTCGCCGGTCGGGCCGGCGGGGTGCCACAGCCAATACCACGCGGCCAGGCTGGCCAACAGCGACTCTCCATACAACCCGGCCAGCGCCACGTGGATCCGCTGCCAGCGCGAGGCGCAGCGATACACGCTTGTCAAGTCGACATAGGCCAAGGGCACGCCGAACATGAACACCACGCCCGCCTCGCGCACCGATCCTCCATATCGCCGACACACCACGGCATGACACAATTCGTGCCACAGTTTGAGCAACACATACGCGACGCCCAGGAGCCACCAGTTTCCCGGCCGCACGACCTCTTCGGTCGCTGACCACCAGCGGGCACCATGCCGAGCCAGCAGCAAGATGGCCGAACACGCCAACACGGCCCACACACAGCCTGCCGTGCGTCCAAACAAGCCACCCAGCCGCGGCGCCCACCGGTCTAGCCAGGGATCAGGATGACACAGGGGTACGCGTACGGTGAACGGGTTGAGCAATTCCCAGCGACGGCGGTGGCGGGCCTTGGCGGCACGCTCGTCGAGCCGGCCGGGTCGCATTGCTTCGGGTGTGGTCGCCAGGTCGGTCCCCAGCAGCCACTGTGCAATCACCGCTGCGTCGTGATCGTCGAAGGCACGAGTGCCCAACTGGCGGCTGCAAGCGGCCAGTGCCTCGTCGAGAGTCCGGCTCCCGTCCAACAATCGCACCAACGCATGTTCCGCCGCGCCCAGCCGATAGAATTTGCCGGTAAGGGGATGTTCCACGACGTACACGTCGCGCCCGTGGTCGCTGCGCAGCTCAAACTGCAAACCAGCGCGCAGCGTCAACCGGGTATTGCCGAGCACGCGCAGATGATGGTCTTGAGTGCGTTGCACGCCAGCGCATCCTGAGTCTGATGTTGCCGGGTCGACAGCCAACTTCCTGGTGAAAACAACGGGCCGGGCACGGACACGTTACCAGCCCAGATGGCCAAGCAGGTGTTCCCAAGGCAGGTGGAGCCAGGCCCACGCCAAAGAGCACCGATCGCAAGCGATTCGCGCGGTGCCTTGCATGCCGGGCCGGGCCCCAACGGGCCAGTGGTCGAGCGCCACTTCCGCCACGAAAACGTTCTTGCCTTCGCGCAGCTCTGCGGCGGGGCGAACGCGAGTCACCAGGCCTGTCAGGCGCGCGCTGGCCATCGCGTCGATGCGCACCTCGGCGCGCCGTCCCGGCTGAACCGCTGCGGCGTCGGCGTCTGGCACGCCCACTTCTACTGTCAATTGATCGAGAGGCGCGATCTCGAACAGCGTTTGCCCCAGTTCGACCGGCACGCCCGTGGCACGGTGCAAATCGCCAGCCAGCACCACGCCGTCGAGTGGTGCGACCAGCTCCAGTTGCGCTAGGTTCCAGTTCAACAGCCGGCCGCGCAGATCCAAGCCTTCGATTTCCAATCGCGCTTGTTCAGCGTCGGCCACACGGTGTGCGGCCAGTGCGGAATCGCGAGTTTTCGAGGCACGGGCGCGCTCGGCTGACAACGTGGCCATTTCGGTGCGAAGCTGTTCGCCGTCCATGAGCGCTAGCGGTTCACCCGCGCGCACCCGATCGCCAGGACGTACCAGCGCCTCGGCTACACGACCGGCGAACGGCGCGGCCACGAACCGGCGTGTGGCAGCCTGCACCTGACACGTGCCGCGTACGCGATAGGTCACTGGCCACGTGCCACTAACCCCTAGGGCAGCTATTAAGGCGCTGGACCACAGCCAGCGGCCGCGCGGCGCCGTGCGCGCCGCATGGAACCAACGTGCCGGTCGGCTGGGCTGTCGGAGTTGCGCCGCAAGCAGTGCTTCCGCTACGGTGTGGGCTGCCGTCGAGAGCAACGCCCTGCGCCGCGGCAGTTCCGTGGCGGCGGCGGCATCGCAAATGATCAGCACACCTAGCGTGTGCTCGGCGCTATCGCGAAGCGGCTCCGCGTAGACCGTGTGCGCACCGGTCAGCTCTTTGAGCGTGGTCGCCGCGGCCAGCGAATCGACCGGACGCCCCAGCGCCGCCTCCTGAACGACGCCGCCCAGCGCGCGACCCAAGGGCCCCTGGGCTGCGCACTCGGAATGCCCCGCCAGCGCCACCGTGCGATAGGCTCCACCGGCGCCGCGCCAGGCCAGGGCCACGGCCGGACAATGCAGTAGCCGGTCGAAGTGGTCGACCAGCGCTCGGGCCGCGGCATCGAACGTGCAGCACCCCCCCAGCGTGGACAGCAGCTCAACCAGTGCCGCCGAAGCCAGTGCATCCCAACCGTGTTGCCGACAGGCCACCTGCGCGTGCCACAGCGCGACATAACCTGTCGCCAGTTGCAGCACGACTGCAAAACTTTCGGGCGAGTGATCGGGCGGCAGCCACAACTGCATGGCGATGGCGGCCACTGTTTTTCCTTCGAGCACCACGGGCACTGCCAGTGTCACGGCCCGCCCCTGAGGGCCCGTGCGATCGACATCGAGTGAGCCGGCCCGCCAGGCGCGATCAGCGGCCGCGATGAGTTCGCCCGTCAACTGGGGCGCGTGGGTGCCAGCCTGGGCCGCTGCGCGCAACGATGCCGGACTCGTTCGCTGTGCGTAGACTACGGCTTGCGCGTTTGTCAGTTGAGTGAGCAGTTCCACCAGCCGGCGGGCCAACTGGACCTCGCTGTCGGCGCTGGCCAGGATGTTGGCGAGCCGATCTGGCAAGGTACACAGGTCGAATTCAGCCCCGCGGTAGTCTCCGCTCGTTGCCCGTTCCGCTGGCGGCGCCACGCTAGCCATGACGATTCCCCAAGCCCGGTAGCCGCGCGGTGTGCGGATCGCCAGCACGCCCGGTGTGGCCGGCCAGCGCTCGTTCTAGCAGGGCTTGCAGGCGCTGGGCGGCAGGCCACGACAAGGCTAGTCGGGTGTGAACATTCCAGGTGGATTGTGGTCCCTCGAGTCCGGCTGCCGCGCAATCCAAGATCAGCTCCTCGGAGGACGATTGTGCAAGAAACTGGCTGGAGTAACGCGGCGCCAGCAGCTCGTGGGCAGACCAGGTAGCCATAGGGGCAACCGGAGCACCTGAATCGCTCATGGGACGTTCTCCGTGGCCGATTCGCTAACTCGGTCAGACACCTGGGAGGCCAATCGTTCTTCGACGCTCCACTGGCAGCGCACCCCACAGGGAATGTCGCCCGCAGTGTTGTCGATCACGACGTCCACTCGTACCGTACCGCTTTCAGCATCCACGACCGGCGATACGAAATCGATGCGAGCGGCCAGGTTTCGTTTCAGGTCGGGGGCCTGTAGTTCGGCCCAATTGCCTGGTGCCATCGCGCCAGCGTTTGCCCAGGGGACAGCAAACCGAACTCGCAACAATTCCAGTTCAACGAGCGTTAACAACTTCGGTTGGTGGGCCGGCACGAACTCCGAGGGCTCGTACAACACTTCGGCCACTATCCCGGTCAATGGGCTGCGCACGGTGCGTTGAGCGAGCAGCGCGTCGATGCGTGCCAATTCCAACCGCGCGACCTGCCGCTCTTCCTCGGCTGCCTGGCAGTTGGCCACGGCGACCGCGACATCGGCAGCCGCGTGATCTAGTTCGTCGGGGCGCGCGTATCCCTCGGTGGCCAATTGCAACAGTTTTTCCTGGCGCTTGCGTCGCACGTCGCGCTCTGCGATCGCCAGATCGAGCTGTCCGCGCGCCGCGACCCTGGCCTCGGCAATGGCGCGTGAGGCTTCCAGCGCGGTTTGATCCAGCGTGGCCAGCAACTGCCCCGCCACCACGCGCTGACCCTCGCGCACGGCGATCGAAGCGACCACGCCCGCTTCCGCGGCGGCAACTTCCACCAAGCGATTCGGCTCGATGAAGCCGTCGATCGTCGCGCCCGACGTGGTCCCCGGTCTCATGGCGGCAACCGGTGCCGGTGGTTCGGTAGCCTCGCCCAGGGCACGAGCGCCGCGCCCGGCCACCATCAGCAAGGCGATGCCTGCCGCACGAATTCGCCAGCGGTGAGTGGAGCACATCGGGTTTGCTACTACCTCGGTCGCGGCCAGGCGTCGCCGACCGTGGAAACACGGGGCCAACCCAGCACGCTACCACTCGCGGATGATCAATCCTCGCGAACCAGTTCTTCCAGGACCCCATCGAGCCACTCGTCGTGAGCCAATAGCCGACGCCGAACGTGGTAATCGTGACGCTCAACCATACGTTGAAGTTGAGACAGCGGCGCGGAAAAATCCACGCGGGCCTCGCCATCGGTACCAGCCGCGCGACCGATACGGCGTGCCAGCCGCGGCCCGAATTGTGCCACCAATGCGTCGTCCGCCGCGACAAACAGCCGCCCCGAACCTGGGTCACCCTGCCGGCCCGCACGCCCCAGCAATTGACGATCCACGCGTGACGATCGGTGAGGTTCGCCGCCGATGACGTGCAGGCCGCCGAGTTCGGCCACGTTGCCTGCCAAGGGAATGTCGGTGCCGCGTCCGGCCATGTTGGTGGCTAACGTCACGCGGCCTGGTTGGCCGGCCTGGGCCACGATGTCTGCCTCGGCCGCGTCTTGGCAGCCATTGAGCAATGCAAACTCAACTCCCCGCGCACGTAGCAAATCGGCCAGCATCATGCTATCGGCAATTGTCCGGGCACCAACCAGCACCGGGCGTCCGCCGCGCGACACCTCGGCCGCTTCCGCCGCGACCGCGCGCCATTTGGCCTCCGAAGTGGCAAACGCACGACATGGCCACAGCGCGCGCCGTGAAGGAAGCCGGAGGGGAATCCGCACTGTGTTCAGGCCATAGGTCCTGCGAAACTCGCGTTCGGCACCACCGGCCGTACCGGTCATGCCGGACAACAACTCGTAAAGCGCGTAATATCGTTGGCGCGAGATGCGCGCCAGCACTCGATTCTCGGCCGTGATCCGGACCCCCTCACGAGCTTCCACCGCCTGGTGCAGCCCTTCGCGCCAGGTGCGCTCGGCGTGGATGCGACCCGTGAATTGGTCGACAAGTCGCACCGCGTCATCATCCACCACATAGTCGACATCGCGCCGCAAAACATGTTCGGCGCGCAGCGCGTGAAGCACATACTGCGACCATGGCCGTTCTAGCGCCATGGCCGGCACCACTAACCGTGCCTGGCCAGCCACGGTAAGTTGCAGTTGCTGTGTTTCGGTGTCGAGTAAATAGTCGCCGCCTGGCACCAGTTGCCGTGCGACCTGCCAGGCGTGTTGATAGACCTCGCCAACTGCCTTGGTCGTGGCCGCACCACTGAGAACCAACGGCGTGCGGGCCTCGTCGATCAGCACCTCGTCGATCTCGTCGACGATTGCGGCCGCATGACCACATTGCAGCGACGGAGAAACTGCTGGGGGAATACCTCGCAATCGGCGTAATAGGTCCTCGCCGGGTACGCGTCGAGAAGTAGCCCAGGCCGCCAATCGGTCGCGTAGATAGTCGAATCCGAATTCGTATCCCATGCCGTAGGTGACTTGGGCCTTATAGGCCGCTTGCTTCGCTGCCACGTCGGCCGAACTGGTCAACACACCGGTGGAGATTCCAAGGCGAGACAAGAGTGGCGCTACCTGTTCGGCATCGCGCGCGGCCAGATAACCGTTGACCGTCGCCACGTGAACTCCGCGCCCCTCGAGCGACATCGCCGCGGCCGCCAGGCCGGCCGTCAGCGTTTTTCCTTCGCCGGTTTGCATTTCGGCCAGTCGACCGCGCGCAATCGCCAGCCCGGCCAGAAACTGCACATCGTGGAATTCATAGCCCCGGCCACGGCGCAGAGACTCGTTCACCAGCGCGAAGGTGGTGACCAGAGCCGCGTCGGACGGTCGGCCAGGACCTAGACGACCCACCCTGGTCTTGTCGGTCGGCACGCGATCTACGCCCTTCGTCGCGGAGCGTAGATCGTCGAAGCGGGCACGCAGTTGGTTGTCGGACAGCCCATGCAAACTAGCGGCTTGTGCGCGAATCGCTCGCACTAGCGCGCCATTGTTTGCAGTTCCGACCTCCCCGACACCGAGCCCAGGCCGCAGGTTCCAACCCGCCAGGCCGGCGCGTAACGCAGGCGTCCAAAAGTCGGCAATTTGCCAGGCACACATGAAAGCCTTCTCGCGGCGCGCGGCAGACGAGTTTTCACTTCGCCGCGCGTTCTCGGGAAACGACCAGGTTCGCACGCAATCCGCTGCGCCAAGCTTAGGTCGGCGGCAGACGCCGAACCGCCGGAACGTTAGGCAGTGCCGGACCGGAGGGCACTGCCTGCCCCACGGGCAGTTCGCGCGCCACCGCGGGTAGCTCGCGCATGGGAACGGTCTCGGCCCGCGATGGCCCAGGCGTTGGGGGCAGAAATGCCGCGTTTGACGGTCGTGTCGTTTGAAGGGCCGGAACCAACTGCGGCCCACCCGTGCCGGGCTGCGTCGGAGGGTAAGCCGCCGCGGGTTGTTGGGCGATAGAAGGTTGTAGCCTGGCCGTCGGCGCGCACAACCCGGCCCTGCGGCGCGCCGCGGCAGGGCGCTGGCCCTGTGCGATGGTGGTGGGCAGACCATCGACGCAACCGGCACGGATCGTAATCCGCTGCTGTTCGAGCAATGTACCCGTCGCCCGCTTCCACTCGACCGAGGCGGCGTGGAACGCCACCTGAGCCTGCAACAGCGCCAGTTCGGCCTCTGTTAACCGTTCATGAATCCCCAACAGATCCTCTAGGTACAAGCTCGCGTGCTGATCTTCGCCCGGCAGCAGCTCCCAGCGGCGTTGGAGTTCGGCTAGTTGCTGCCGGCTAGCGACCAAGGCCCGCTGAGCCGCGACGATCTCTTGTTGCGCGGTCGCGGTTTCGCGCACCGCGATCTCCACCTCGACCAACACGCTCTCGACGGTGGATCGCAATTGATGCAGCGCTTGCCGGCGCTCCAACTGTTGTTTCTGCCAGCGTGCCTTGGCGGCGCGGTTCCCCAACGGAATATCGAGTGTCAGGCCTGCGGTATAGCTGGGTTGCCCCACACTGAATTGATCGACAAACGCTTGTCCCACGTCCGAATGGCCCTGCAAACCGCTAACGTATGTTTCCAGCAATAGCGCCAGATAGGGCAACAATTCTTTCTCGGCCAGTTGCAACCGCACGCTGGTCGACTTGAGTTGTCCAAAAGCCTGCGCTATTTCGGGACGATGATCGAGCGCCAGGATGAACGAGTCGCGCATGCGCAGGCTGCAGGAGAGCGGCGAGGGGTCTTCACTTGGAATCAACTCGACCTGCGCCGTGGTGCCCAAACACGGATCGTTGACCAGGACCCGCACGCGAGACTCGGCATTCTGCGCACCCAGCGCAGCGCGGATCACCGCGGCCTCGCGCACGGCCAGCGCCGCGCGGGCACGAACCAATTGGCCCGCCGATACGTCTACCTTGCGGCGCGCTTCGAGCTCGGCCAAAACTTCGCGAGCCTGCTGGGCCAAACGCTGCCGCAAAGCCAGATGGGCACGTTCAAGATAGAGCGCCCAATACGACTTGGTGACCTCGGCCAGGTGCCCTTGTAGACGTTGGCGAAAATCGGCCTCTGCCTGCGCGGCGTCGATCTGCGCTAACACCACCACACTGGTGTTGTACACCTGGCCCGCGCCGTTGAGCAGCGGCTGCGTGAAGCTCAGTGCCAGGCGCGCCGTCGCCTGATCCTTCGGAATTAGAAACACCGAGTTGTTGTTGCGGTAGCCGAAGCGCTCGGCGATCTCGAATTGACCCCCGGTCGTGGTCTTGCGTCGCAAACCAGTCGACGACGTCCAATTGCTGTCGCGATAGCGCGGTGGTCCGCCCGTTGTCAACGTGCTGCCGATCGGTTCGTTGGTGTTGATGTATTTCGATTCGACGAACGAGCGGGGATCGAACGTGGCTTGCGCTTCGACAATTGCCGTTTGCCGGATGGCAGGCGCGTCGGCCAGAATACGCACTTGCAGTGAATGGTCGAGCGTCCGCAGAATCAATTCGTCGAGCGACAAACGCACCGGCCTGGCCGAGGGGCGCTGCGGAGCCAGCGCGGCCTGGTGCCACCAGGAAACCTGGTCGGCCCGGGCAGGCAGGGCCGCCGGTCGTGCGGCCTGATCCCAGGCGCTCCAGGCGTCGATCTGGGCCTGGTAGGCTGCTTCCCACCGCGACCTGGTGGCCGGTAGATCGGACGCGCTACTGACCGCGGCGCTGGCGGTCGTGCCGAGCAGCAACGCCCCGCTGAAAAGCATCTGGCGCCAGTGCGCAAAACGCCCCCATGCGGCCACGGCAGGCCAGCCGATCGTCGACAGCCAACTGCAATCGCCACGCCGCATGGTCTGGCCGGCTGCTTGGGAAACTGCCGCGCTCAGCGCGCAAGGGGACCAAGGCGCCCGAACAGGCGCCACTAGATTAGTTCTCGACATCCGCCTGCAAAACCGCCACCAACGCTACAACCCGACCGCAAGGTCGCCGGGGGGCTCGGTCGTCAGAGATTGCCCAACCCCCAAGGTTTACCGAACCCTTACTGGCACCCGGTCGCTGGCTGGCGTGTTGGCTGTTGCGTGCGGTTTCCGCTCTGTGCCGTGCCCCCTTGGCTCGCTGCACCCGGGTTGGCCGGCGGCGCCGTGCGTGTATTGAGCACTCGGCAAAAAACGCCAACGGCCGCCGCGGGAACTCCGCGACGGCCGTGGTCGAGACGAGACGATCGACGATCGTGCGTTAGGCATTCGCCCTGGCCGGTTCGCCATGGAATTGTTCTTCCTCGGTCGACCCTGACAGTGCGGTCGTCGACGACGAACCTCCGGCAATGGTTTGCGCTACCTGGTCGAAGTAGCCGGTACCCACGAAACTTTGGTGCTTGGTGGCCTTGTAGCCCGAACTAGCATCCAGCGCGAACTCGCGTTCTTGCAGCGCCGCGTAGGCGGTCATGCCGGTGTCGCGATAGCCTTGGGCCAACTCGAACATGCTCAGGTTCAGCGAGTGGAAACCGGCCAGCGTGATGAACTGGAACTTGTAACCCATCGCACCCAGCTCTTTCTGGAACACGGCGATGGTGTCGTCGTCGAGTTTTTTCTTCCAGTTGAACGAAGGCGAGCAGTTATATGCCAGCAGCTTGCCGGGGAATTTGGCATGAATTGCTTGAGCAAACCGCTGAGCCTCTTGCAGGTTCGGCTCCGAGGTCTCGCACCATACCAGGTCGGCATATGGGGCATAGGCCAGGCCCCGGTCGATGGCCACGTCGAGCCCGCCGCGCAGACGGAAAAACCCTTCGGGAGTCCGCTCGCCGGTGCAGAACTTCTGGTCCCGCGCGTCGACGTCGCTCGTCAGTAATTGCGCCCCGTTGGCATCGGTGCGCGCCACGAGCACGGTGGGCACGCCACACAAATCGGCAGCCAGACGTGCAGCAGTCAGCGTGCGAACGAAGTGGCTGGTCGGCACCAGCACCTTGCCTCCCATGTGCCCGCACTTTTTCTCACTGGCCAATTGATCCTCGAAGTGCACGCCCGCGGCGCCTGCATCGATCATGCCCTTCATCAGTTCAAAGGCATTCAGCGGCCCGCCAAAACCAGCTTCGGCATCGGCTACAATCGGGGCGAACCAATCGACGGACGACTTCCCATCGGCATGTTGGATCTGGTCCGCGCGGCGAAACGCATTGTTGATCTTGCGAACCACGTTGGGCACGCTGTCGGCCGGATACAGACTCTGGTCTGGATACATCTGGCCCGCGTTGTTGGCATCGGCGGCGACTTGCCAACCGCTGAGATAAATCGCTTGCAGTCCCCCCTGCACCATCTGCACGGCCTGGTTGCCGGTGAGCGCCCCCAGCGCGTTGATATACGGAGTCGAGTTCAACAACGACCACAGCCGCTCGGCGCCGCGCCGCGCCAGGGTGTATTCAATCGCCAGGCTGCCCCGCAAGCGGGCCACGTCGGCCCCCGAATAATCGCGGCGAATTCCCTTCCAGCGGGGGCTGTCTTGCCATTGGCGTTCCAGATCGGAGGAGGATGGGTTGGCGGACATCAGTGCGGTCTCCCAGCAAAAAAACCACGGAATGAGTGAACGGGAATGTGGATCGCAGCGCGTCCTCGCCTAGGCCAAGTGGGCATACGCGGGCAGCGTGAGAAAATCAACTAGTTGGTCGTTCGTGATGATGTCGTCGAAAATCTTCGCGGCCAACGCGAACTGACCCCCGTCGAATGCCGCGGCGCCGACATCGGACTTGATCTTGGCAAGTTCCTCGGCCAGGGTCCGCCGAAACAAGTCGACGGTAACCTTGCGTCCATCTTGCAGCACGCCGAGCGGGTAACGAATCCATTGCCAGACCTGGGTCCGAGAGATCTCGGCCGTGGCGGCATCTTCCATCAAATTGAAAATCGGCACGCAACCGTTGCCGCGTAACCACGCCTCGAGGTACCGCAGGCCGACATTGATATTGGTACGCAAACCCTGTTCGGTAATCGGGCCGACCGGTACTTGCAGCAAGTCGCTCGCGGTAACCTGAACGTCCTCGCGTAGCACATGCAACTGGTTGGGGGTCGGCATCTTGGCATCGAAAATTTCGCGAGCGATGGAAACCAAACCCGGGTGTGCCACCCAGGTTCCATCGTGGCCGTCGGTCGCTTCGCGCAGCTTGTCGGCCCGCACCTTGTCGAGCGCTGCTTCGTTGGCTGCGGGATCGTTCTTGATGGGAATCTGCGCGGCCATGCCCCCCATGGCAAACGCGCCTCGACGATGACACGTCTTGATGACCAGCAGCGAATACGACCGCAAGAAGTGCGTGGTCATGGTCACCAGCGCGCGGTCGGGTAGCACGCAGTCGGGCCGGCTGCGGAATTTCTTGATGAAGCTGAAGATATAGTCCCACCGCCCGCAGTTCAGCCCCACGCAATGGTCGCGCAGCTCGTACAGAATCTCGTCGAGCTCGAACGCCGCCAGAATGGTTTCGATCAGCACCGTCACCTTGATCGTGCCGCGCGGCAATCCCAATTCGTCTTGTGCCAAGTTGAATACGTCGTTCCACAAACGGGCTTCCAGGTGGCTCTCTAACTTCGGCAGGTAGAAATAGGGCCCACTCCCCTTTTCCAACAATGCCTTGGCGTTGTGGAAGAAAAACAAACCGAAGTCGAACAGCGAGCCGGACATCAACTGCCCGTCGACCCGCACGTGCTTTTCGTCCAGATGCCAGCCGCGCGGCCGTACCAACAGCGTCGCAACCTCACGGTTCAGGCGATACTGCTTCCCCTCGGGCGAGGCAAACTCGATCGTCCCGCGAATCGCGTCGCGCAGGTTAATCTGGCCCACCACGGTTGCTTCCCAAGTGGGGGCGTGCGAATCTTCCAGG
>CAYSXM010000005.1:0-19377 GCA_964434905.1 uncultured Pirellulales bacterium
GTCGAGACAGTTATACGACACGTTGGTTTGCCCGCCGACAAACCAACGAGCGAACGGTTCCTGCCAATCGAGCACTTTGTCGAAGGGGCGAAACCAGTGCAGCTCGGCGGCCATCCGCCCCCAAAATCCCTCGATGTCGGCCGCGGCGTCTTGCCAGAGTTTTTCGTACGCGGCCAGCGAACCGATGCGCGCCCGACCGGCAAATTCCGCGGAGGGAGGAAACAAGCGGTCTTCATGCATGACCGTGTCGATCTGTCCGCCGGCGCTTTTCGACATGGCAGTCGGTGCTCCAATTCTGTGGCATGAAACAATAGTGAATCCGGCGCCAGGCAAGGCGGGCGCATCCGAGGAACGGCTGGTTGTAAGTGGGGGGCCGCAAAGGTGTCAACTTAGCAGGAATCAGGGAGCGGCGAGTAACCCCGAATTAGTCATGAGCCTACTGTTGCGTAGCCGAACGTTCATGAATCATCCGGGCATCGACGTCATCAGGGGGCAGTGCGTAAGAAGTTCAAGGGAGCTCGCGCAGGTAGATATTCTTGAAATAAAGTGCGGCGCCGTGGTGCTGAAGCTCGATCTGGCCGGTGGGAAAGATCGGCGAAGAGCGGTCCCAATAATTTTCCATTTCCACGTTGTCGGTGACCCGGGTGCCATTCAAGTCGATGGTGACCTTGGTGCCGACCATTTTGATGAAGAACCGATTCCACTGGCCGGCCGGCTTGTCGGCCTTGGCCGTGGGAAAACGCGGGTGCTTCTCATTGTTCCAAAGCGAGCCCGACCCCTTGTCGGCACCGTTCCGGAAATAGGGCTCGTAGTCGGCGTCCCAGATTTGTACCTGGGGGCTGCCCCGCAGGTAGATGCCGCTATCGCCGTGGGGGTCGATTTTCCAGTCGATCCACAGTTCAAAGTTGGCGTAGTTCTGGGCTGTGCAAAGGCTATCTCCCTGGCCATCGTAAATCAGCACGCCGTCGGCCACGCGCCAGTGGTCGTGGGCTTGCTGGTCGGCCACGGCCTGTTGTTTGGTCAATTCGGCCGCGGAAAGTTTGGCACGTGTCAGTGGGTTGCCAACCAAGCCTTTCCAGCCGGTCAGGTCGCGGCCATTGAACAGTGCGACAAAACCCGCTGGTGCGGTATTGTCGGCCACGGGAGCGTCGGCTGCATCCGCCAGCGCAGGATCGAGGAACGTCGCGAGCGCAATCAGCAACCAGTACCGCGCTCGCCTGCGACCCACAATCATCGAGAGTGCCATGGAAAATGCCTTGGGGGTGGAATCTGATAGGAGATGGGACGCCCGACAGGGGTAGTTTCCACGGGTCGGACGCGACGTGCGGCACGCTATGGTAAGGTGGCCGGCGGCGCGGAGCAACGCATGGGCCACCCGCAATTGGGGTGCGCTGCGAATCCCCGCCACGGCGCAATTTGTTTGCTTCAATGGGCCTGATCGGTACAATCGCCAGCGCTGTGGTGGTCGGGGCGAGTGATTCGTCGTGAATTCCCTGTCAGGCCTCACTCGGTATTAGGCCGCAGAGGTCGAGTTTCCAGGCAAGTGGAGGTTGCACCCGGATGCAGGATTATCAACTCCCAGACTCAGGCGACGGCGGTTTTTCGCGCCGGGCGTTTCTGCGAGGCTCGAGCGCGGCGGCCGCGGCAACGGCGTTGGCTCAGGCGGCCGAGCCGGCCGTGGCTGAACTTTCGGCGACTGCTCGGGTGCTGGGCCCTGGCGGCACCGAGATCACGCTCTCGGTGAATGGTCAGAACCACAAGGTGAACGTGGAGCCGCGAACCACGGTGCTCGAGACCCTGCGCTATCAACTCAATCTGACAGGTGCCAAGCCGGTCAGCGTCGATGGTTCCAGCGGAGCGAGCACGGTCTTGCTCGATGGCAAGCCGGTCTGCGCTTCGACGGTGCTGGCGGTCGAGTGTCCGGGCAAGCGCGTGCAGACGGTGGAAAGCCTGGGCGGCGACAAGCCGGATGCGGTGCCGATGGCCTTCTTGCACCACGACGCGATGCAGTGCGGGTTTTGCACTCCCGGTTTTGTTGTGGCGGTGCGCTCATTCCTGGACAAGCATCCGCACGCCAGCGAGGCGGAGATACGCCAGGGGCTGAACGGCAATCTGTGCCGTTGCGGTACCTATGCCAACGTGATTCAAGCCGCGCTCGAAGTGGTTAAAGGAGGCAGCCGTGGTTGAATACAGTTGGCCGAAGCGCGGCACGGAGTCGGTGCTGGGCAAGGATGTAGACCGTATCGACGGGCTGGCCAAGGCCACCGGCGCGGCGAAATATACCTACGACGTGAACCCGCCAAACATGGCGATGGCCCGCATCTTGTCCTCGCCGCATGCGCATTGCAAGGTGAAGTCGATCGATGTGGCCGCGGCCAAGCAGGTGCCCGGTGTGCTGGGCGTGTTCACCGTGAAGGAAGCGGGCGAGGAAATACACTGGCAGGGCGACCTGGTCGCCTGTGTGGCTGCTGAGTCGGAAGGCGCCGCGGCCGAAGGGTGCGCGGCGATCAAGGTGGAGTATGAGCTACTGGATGTCTTGGCCGACGACGAGCACCTGGAAGCGGCCGAGAAGGCGGGACGTACGAAAGCGGCTGGCGGCAAAGTGCAGTTGGTCGCCGAACCAGGCGACGACGTGAAGGACGAAAAAGCTTGGCAACAAACCGAACTCGACCGGCTCTTCAAGGAAAGCGCCGTGGTGGTCGAGGGGGATTATGGCATCCACGCCATTACTCACATGTGCTTGGAGCCCCACGGCTCGACCTGCGTCTGGGAAGGTGACAAGCTCACGGCGTATCTGTCGACGCAGAACGTCAGCGGTACACCGCCACAGTTTGCCACGAAGTTTGGTGTGCCGGCCACCGATGTGACCGTGGTTTGCGACTATATCGGAGGTGGCTTCGGCAGCAAGTTTGCCGCCGACGATTGGGGTGTGTTGTGTGCACAAATAGCCAAGGAAGTCAAACGCCCCGTCAAGTTGATGCTGACGCGAGACCAGGAGTTGAAGTCGGGCGGGAACCGGCCGTCCGGCTTTATCCATGTGCGGTTGGGGGCCGACGCACAAGGCGTGGTCCAGGTATGGGATTCGCGCCATTGGGGCACCGGTGGTTTTACCGGTGGTGGTGTCAGCCACACGGTGATGCCCTACGTGTTCCAGCCCGAGAACTTTCGCCGCGCGGCAATCGAGATCAAGACAAACACCGATCGAGCGCGGGCTTGGCGGGCACCGAACCATCCGCAGGCGTGCGTGCTGACGCAGTGCGCTTATGACGATGTTGCGCGACAGTTGGGCCTGAACAGTTTAGAGGTTTTCGAGCGAAACCTGCAGCACATCAGCAATCCGGAGAAGGCCTCCGTGTATGCCGCGCAGATGCGGCGCGCCGCGGAGTTGATGGACTGGAACGCCAAGTGGCACCCACATGGCAAGGGTACCGCGGCCGGCAGCGTGGTGACCGGTCTGGGCATGGCGCTGCACACCTGGGGGGGCGGCGGCCACAATTCGACCTGCAACCTGACGATTCGGCCCGACGGCAGCGTCGAGGCGTCGCTGGGGAGCCAGGATCTGGGCACGGGCACGCGAACGGTAATCGCCATTTGCGTGGCAGAGACTTTCGGGTTGCCGGTTTCCGTTGTGCGGGTGAACCTGGGCAGTTCGAAGTACCCGCCGAGCGGTCCGTCGGGTGGTAGCACCACGGTGGGCGGAGTGTCGGAGTCGAGCCGTCGCGCGGCTCAAGAGGCTTGGGCCGTGCTGGCCGAGAAGGTGGCGACCAAGCTAGGGGTAGAAGCCGCAACGCTCGAGGCCAAAAACGGCCGCGTGTTTCCTGCAGGCAAGCCCGACCAAGGGCTCTCCTGGGGCGAAGCTTGCAGCTTGTTGGGCATGATGCCGCTCGAGGCCAAGGGTGTGTTCAACCCGGGCCGAAACAATCCCCTTTCGAGTTCGGGCGTGGCCGGCGTGCAAATGGCCGAGGTGGCAGTCGATCGCGAAACCGGCGTGGTCCGCATGAAGAAGTTTGTGGCAGTGCAGGATATGGGCACGATCATCAGTCCGCGCACCGCCAAGAGCCAGATTTATGGCGCGGCGATCATGGGCATCGCCTATTCGCTATTCGAAGAGCGTGTGATGGATTCGCAAAGCGGTGCGTTCTTGAACGCGGAACTGGCCGACTACAAGCTGCCACGGTTGGGCGACATCGGCGAGATCGTGGTCGATCTGTGGGAGCCCGACGAGGAGCACGCGCGCGGAGTGATCGGGTTGGGCGAACCGCCGGTCATCAGCCCGGGGGCGGCCATATCCAACGCGGTGTGCAACGCACTTGGAGTGCGAGTACCGGTGTTGCCGCTGGTTCCCAAGCGAGTGCTTGACGCCCTGGAGAAATCGAGGAACAACGCATGAAAGCTTTCGAATACGCGGCGCCCCGAGCCGAACAAGATGTGGTAGCGCTGCTGGGTTCTACCTGGGGCGATACGGAGATTCTGGCCGGCGGTACCGACCTGATCGGATTGATGAAGCAGTGGGTGCTCACACCGCGGCGCGTGGTGAACATCAAGGAAGTGGCCGGGCTGCGCGGCATTGTCAGCGATTCCAGCGAAGTGCGCATCGGTGCGGTAACGCGGCTGGATGAAACCGATGAGCATCCGGCGCTGGCCGAATTTCCCGCCGTACGGCAGGCCATCGCCGGCATCAGCAGCCTGCAACTTCAGGCTCAAGGCACGATCGGTGGCGAACTCTGCCAGCGTCCACGCTGCTGGTACTTTCGGGGTGGCCAGGGTCTGTTGGCACAAGGCGGGCGCAGCGTCGTAGGGGGCGAGAACCGCTATCACGCAATTCTTGGTAACGAGGGGCCGGCCAAGTTTGTCAGCCCCTCGCGATTGGCGCCGGCCTTGATTGCCCTGGGGGCCAGGGTGCGGCTGGTGGGGCCGGGCCGTGACGAGGAAACCGTGCTGCCGTTGGTCGAGCTGTATCAAACGCCCCGCGACGACTCGCAACGCGAGTTCACGCTGGCGCCTAATCAGTTCATTTCGCACGTGCTTTTGCCCCGGGCACCGTGGCAAAACGCCACCTATGAAGTGCGCCAGGGCGCGGGGCCAGACTGTCCCTTGGCGGCGGCGGCTGTGGCTTTGCGAATCGAGGCTGGTCTGGTCCGCGAAGCCCGGGTGGTGCTCGGACAGGTGGCACCCGTTCCGTGGTACTCCCACGCAGCAAGTGAGGCGATCGTGGGCCAGATGGTAAACCATGAAACCGCGCGAGCCGTGGGCGAGGCTGCCGTGGCGGATGCCAGCCCGTTGGCCGACAATGGGTACAAAGTGCAGCTCGCTCGCGTGGCCGTGCAACGGGCAGTGCTTCGGGCGGCCGGTTTGCCGACGGGCGGATTCGAGTAGTCTGGTACGTGGCCCGGCGATCGATCAGTGCACGTTCCCGCGAGCGAGAATGGCGAGGCTTCTGCCGGTAAGGGCGATCAACTAGACGTTTTCTGAACGCGCGATCCGTCAACGATTTCCGACTGTGGCCCTCGTTTCCTCAAACCTTGTTGAATGAGACGCCGACCATGCCTTATGTCAGCGAAGACAACGCCCTGCCGGTGATCGACCATCCAGGGTGCCTGCATTTTCTATCCAAGGGAATGTTCGTTTCGGGCCAGGTTCGACCGACCCATGCCGAGCACGGCATGGGCGATGGTCATTGCTGGTGCAACCTCACACAGCGCGTTCTTGGGCCTGATCGAGCGGTGGTTGAACGGCCGGCCTGCATACCCGGGCGAGGTTGTTATCAGGCTCGGCCGTAGCCGTGCCGCCTGACGCTCTGGTGACGGATGTGCCTTCTGGCGGCCGTGGGGTGCCGTTCGCGGCAGGCAGACGGTCGCGGTCGCTGCGGTGGGATTGGCGCTGCGCCGTTCCGGTTGCGGTTTTGTGTTCGCAGGGCATGGCCTGGCTCGACCGACCGCTAAAGTCTCCGACTGCGCCCGCAGGCATCGTCTCCTTGGAATTGGCCGGTAGCGAGGCGGCGGCCAACCGGGTTGTTCGTGGGTGGTCGCAGCGCGAGCAACGTCGTGCGGCGTTCAATCTGGGTATAGATTACCTGTATCTGATTGTCTACAGCTCGGCCATTGGGTTGTCTTGTGCGACCGTGGCGCAACGGTTCACGCCGAATAGCCGCGCGCGCCTGCTGGGCAGGGGCTTGGCGTGGGCACAGTTGGGGGCTGCCTTGGCAGATGCGGTCGAGAATGCCGCGCTGTTGTTGGTGCTAGATTCCCGGTGGCTAGAGCTTGGTGCGGCGGTCGCGGCGCGTGCGGCACAGATGAAGTTTGGCCTGATCGCGCTCGGTCTGTTGTATGTACTCGTTTCTGGCACGTTCGCGGTGGTTCGATGTGCGGCACGGCGTCGCGACGGGCCGGCATCCGACACTCGGCCACGGCTGGAACTCACGCCGAGCAGGGCAGTTTTCGCCGCGCTGGTGTGCTGGATCGCGGTGTTTTCGCAGAACCTGTCGGCCAGCACTCCCCAGGCGCCGGCCGGCATCTTGTCGCTGCAGTTGGCGTCGAGCACTTCGGCGATCGACAAGGTGTGCCAAAGTTGGAACGATTCGCAACGCCGGGCGTTGTGTTTTGGGCTGGGGCTCGATCAACTGTTCATCGTGGCTTATGTGTCGGCCCTGGCCTTGGTTGCGAAGTCGGTGGCGGAGCGGGGGGCGCACTTCAACCGGAGCGTGCCCAAGATCCTCGCGCAGATCGCCATCGGCCTGGCCGTGGTGGCAGGTTTGGCCGACGTGTCAGAGAACGCCCTGCACTACCAGCTCATCGATGGTGTGGGGGGCGAGATGGCAGGTCTTGGGGCGCATCGCTTGGCGCTATTGAAATTCACAGCCCTGGCAGTGTCGCTGGCGCTAGTGATCGCCGCCTACCTCGGCACGCGCAGCGCGGGGCACGGCGCAAACCAGCGGGCGTGGTCCCACTAGTGCTGGCGCAGAGTGGTTGTTTGCGGGTACCTGGCGCGCGGTGGCGGCGCTCGCCATTGCGATTCGCACCGCAGACAGCCGCGCGGCCGGCAACGTGGTCGCGCGGCACGCCAGCGCGGGCTAGGCCACTGAAGGCTAGGCCAGCGCAGGCACGAAATCGGCCGCGGGGGGCAGGCTGACCAGTGACAAACCGTCGACTGGCGCGCTCTCTTGTGCCAGGACCAGCGGCTCGGTGACGATTTCGAACGGGCTCGTTCCCGAGTCGCGATCGCCAAAACTGATACCCAGTGCGCGTGCGGATTGGACGTCGGCACCGTTGGGATCAACTCCCTTGAGACGATGCACTGCTTCGGCGATCGAGACGCTGTCGATGGCGGGCGGCCGGAAGCAGATCATCTCGCCGAACCGGCGATGATGCACTAACCGCACGGCGTGCACTCCGAACTGAGTGGCCAGCACCCGATCGAAGGTGGTGGGCGCACCGCCCCGCTGCAGGTGCCCCAAGACGACGCAGCGAGCTTCACGGTGCAGGCGTGCTTGAATTTCGGCGGTTACCACGGCGCCGATGCCACCCAGCTTCACCTGGCGCTTGGCGTCCTGGCCATCGCGAAGCACCAATTGCCCGTCGGGCAGGCTGGCGCCCTCGGCCACGACGACCAGGGTGAATTTCTTGCCGCGCCGCTCGCGATCGAGGATTTTGTGGCACACGTGTTCAAAGGTCCAAGGCAACTCGGGAATCAGGATGACGTCGCCCCCGCCGGCAATTCCCGAGTGCAGGGCGATCCAACCGGCATGCCTGCCCATGACCTCTAGCACCATGATTCGCTCGTGCGAGGCGGCCGTGGTGTGCAGACGGTCGAGGGCATCGGTGGCACAGGCGACCGCGCTGTCGAAACCGAAGGAATAGGCGGTGGCCGAAATATCGTTGTCGATGGTTTTGGGCACACCCACCACGGGAATTCCCGCTTCGAAGAGCTGCTGCGAAATCGAGAGCGAGCCATCGCCGCCGACGCAGATCAGGCCTGCCAGGTCGAGTTGTTCGACCGTTTGCTTGGCTGCGGCCAAGACATCGCGATCGATTTCCAAGCGATCGTCGACGCCTGACTTGGCCGCGAAACGCCCTTGGTTTGTGGAACCCAGGATGGTTCCGCCTTGGCTGAGAATGCCGGTGGTGTTTCTGTGATTCAGAGGCCGGTAGGTGACCGGTTCGATCAGGCCTTCGTAGCCCTTGATGAAGCCGATGCAGTCGTATTCTAGCTGTTCGGCGGCCTTAACCACGCCGCGAATCACGGCGTTCAGTCCGGGGCAATCGCCGCCACTGGTGAGAATGCCCAAACGCTGCTTCGTACGGCTCATCGTCGGCGCGCCTTTCGTGGTGTGCCAGGAATTGCTGGCCAGCCACGGCGCTGGCCATGCGCAACTGTAGGCCGCGAATGCGCCGCCGCCGATGAACCGCGAGATCGCCGGTTGGCCAGGCCCCCCACCAGCGCGCGACGCCGCTGCACCGCAAGCCAGCGATTGGAGATTGTTCCCCATCCGGCCGTCGGCGGCGCGATCGCGACGAACGTAGCGGTTGAAACGACGAAATGGGGTTTCGCGACGTGCCGTGCTACGACGGCTCGAATTCGCTGGCGCGTTCTAGCCGCAGGGCGTGGCGCTGGACCGCCGCTCCCACAAAACCCAGGAACAGTGGGTGGGCCTGAGTGGGCTTCGATTGGAACTCAGGGTGATATTGAACCGCCACAAACCAGGGATGATCCAACAATTCAACCACCTCGACCAGTGAACCATCGGGGCTCGTACCCACGGCCAGCATGCCGTGCGCAGCGAACTGCTGTCGGTAGACGTTGTTGAATTCGTAACGATGTCGGTGACGTTCCGAGATCTGCGCAAGTCCGTAACAACGGGCAGCATGGCTGTTGGGCACCAGGCAAGCCGGATGCGCCCCGAGACGCATCGTGCCGCCTTTGTCGGTTATGGTTTGTTGTTCGTCCAATAAACAGATCACCGGGTGCATGGTGTTCTTGTCGAATTCACTGGAATTGGCTCGTTCCAACCGCACCACATTGCGGGCGAATTCGATGACGGCACACTGCATTCCCAGGCAGATGCCGAAATACGGAATTTGTCGTTCGCGTGCAAAGCGAATTGCTTCGATCTTTCCCTCGATGCCGCGTTCGCCAAATCCGCCGGGAACGAGCACGCCGTCGAAGCCTGCCAAAAGTCGTTCCGGTCCTTCACGTTCGACCGATTCGGCCTCGATGCTCTGGATGCGAATTTGGGCACGTTGCGCGATGCCGGCATGGTCTAGAGATTCGTAGATCGACTTATACGCGTCGCGATGTTGCGCGTATTTTCCCACCACGGCGATACTGATTTCATGCTCCGGATTGCGCAAACGGTGCAGCAGGTCGCGCCAAGCGTCGAGCCGCAATTGGCGCGCCGGCAAACTCAATCTCCGCACGATCAAGTCGTCTAATCCGTGCTCAACCAACGACAAGGGCACTTCGTAGATCGAGAAATCTTTGTCTTTTTCCTCAATCACGGCATCGATGGGAACGTTGCAAAACAGCGCGATCTTGGCTCGGTCATCGCGGCTAATCGAACGCTCGGTGCGGCAGATAAGAATGTCCGGCTGGATACCAATTTGCCTCAACAACCCCACCGAGTGCTGGGTGGGTTTGGTCTTTAATTCGCCCGCCGCCTTGAGATAGGGCACCAAGGTAAGGTGAATATACAGGCAGTTTTCCTTGCCGACGTCGAGCGAGAATTGGCGAATCGCTTCGAGAAATGGCTGGCTTTCGATATCGCCGACCGTGCCGCCGATTTCGGTAATGACGACATCGACGCCCGGCGCGGCCAGCTTGGCAATCACCGACTTGATCTCGTTGGTCACGTGCGGGATGACTTGCACGGTTTGACCCAGGAATTCGCCGCGCCGCTCTTTTTCGATTACCGACAAGTAGATCTGGCCCGTGGTGTAGTTCGAATCGCGCGTCAAGGGGCTATGCGTGAAGCGCTCGTAATGACCCAGGTCCAGATCGGTCTCGCTGCCGTCGTCGAGCACATACACTTCGCCGTGCTGGAACGGGCTCATGGTGCCCGGATCGACATTAATGTACGGATCGAGCTTTTGCATCCGCACCGACAAGCCACGTTGTTCCAACAGCATGCCCACCGAGGCGCTGGTCAGCCCTTTGCCCAGCGAGCTAACCACCCCGCCCGTAACAAAAATGTGCTTGGTCATCGGAAAACTTCCTCCGTGTGGACGGTGGGGGCCAGAATCCGTGCGCTGTAGCACGCGCACGGGGCATTTTACCGGCCCAGGCGGCGATCGACAAACGCTCGGTAGTCTTCCGGCGTATCGATGCCAAAGGTGGGCTCGTCGACCACTCCCACGCGAATATCGTAGCCAGCCTCGAGCACCCGCAACTGCTCGAGTTTTTCCGTGGCTTCGAGCCGCGAGACGCTCCAGGTGGCCAGCCGCAACAGGAACTCGCGCCGATAGCCGTACATGCCCACGTGCTGAAAGAACACAGGGGGGTCGGCGGTCAACAGTGCGTCGTTCCAATCGCGCGCGTACGGAACCGCAGCGCGGCTGAAATAGAGCGCCCGCCCTTGTGCGTTGAACACCGCCTTGACGCACGAGGGGTCGTCGAGTTGCGATCGGCGCCGAATTGGCGTGGCCAAGGTCGACATGACCGCCTCGGGGTGGTCCTCGAGCAGTTGCACCACCAGATCAATCGCCTCGCCCGACAGGTCGGGTTCGTCGCCTTGCACGTTCACCACCACATCGATATCGCTCATGGCCTGTGCCACGGCCGCGACGCGGTCGGTGCCGCTGGGCAGTTCGGGGCTTGTCAGGCAGGCCTCGCCCCCGAAGCCGCGCACTTCGTCGTAGATCTCCCGCGCGTCGGTGGCCACACAGATTCCGCTGGGTTTCTTGGCCCTGCGTGCGGCCTCGTAGGTGTGCTCAATCAAAGACTTTCCCGTCTCGCGCAGCAGCATCTTGCGAGGCAACCGCGTCGAGGCCATGCGAGCGGGGATGATCAAATAGCTGCGCAACGCGATCCTCCGCGACACGAGACCCGGGGCGGGCATGGCCGCGCGCCTCGGGAGATCACTCGCCTGCCGCGCCCGATGGTGTTCTTGGTTGCCAGTTTGGAGATCCCCGCTACAGTCCGGTGACTCGCACCAGCTTGCCCGTCGGCGCGGTCGAGCCCTCGGCCGCGCTGCCGAACAGCGTAATGTAGATCGTCCCTTCGGGGCCGAACGCCAGGGCGGTCGGCTTGTCGAGAGCGACAATCTTGTTCGGAGTTATCTGCCCGCCGGGCTCGGTGATCAGCTCAAACAGACCGCCAGCAGTCGTCTCCATCCAGGCGAAATCGACAGCGTACAGGTGCGCGCCGCCAGGGTTGTAGCTCAAGCCTGCCACGTCGAACAATCCGCAGGGCGACTTCATGAACGGCGTGCCATCGGCGTTGTACATGGTGAGCAAACTGTCGCGGGGAACGTTCATTTCACCCATCTGGCTGACAACAAGTTTGCCCGATTGATCGGTCGTGATTCCGACAGGCGCGTCGACCGCCACTAGTTCCTTGGTCTTGATAAAGGGCTCTAAATCGCCAGGCTTGCCATCGCGGATGACCACGCGGGCGATCCAACCCTTCGTGTCGTCGCCATTGCAGGTGACATACACGTTGTTGTCGCGGACGGTCAAACCGTAGAAGTTGCCCTCGCCCTTGAGGGAACTCTCGCCGGCGGCAATGGGCCCGGCGCTACTGGTCATCTTGTCGAACGCCAGCGGCTGGCCGTTGGCCGGCAGGGTGAAAAACCGGACCATCTCCTGACCATCCAGCAATTCTCCACCGCCGACGACCAGTGTCTTGGCATCCAGGAAAGCCAACCCCAACGGGCCGATTTTGTAGGTTGGGCCCTTACCGTAAGTGTCTTGCGGAAAACCGACAATCACATCTCGGCTAGCGCCTGGCTTGTGGGGGTCGACCACCACTACACGCCCCGCCGCGCTATCCGAGACAAACACCAGCCCGGTCTCGGGCTGCACGGCCAGGCCACACGGATTGTTCAACCCGGCGAGCAATTCGGAAACCTCTACCTCGGCTGCCCGGGCGCTTGTGGCCGCGAGAGTACCGGACAAACAGCCGACCAAGAACAGAAAAGCGTAGGCTCTCATATGCGAAAGACTCCTGCATGATTGACGGCCCCGGCGCGCCCTTTTTTCGAGGCCCTGGGCTGCGCGTACGTGGCTTGCGTGAGCAGCTAACGCGGTAGCTCGGGTTTCTCGACCAGGGGATAATCGGAGCTAGACAGTGCTTCTTCTAGAAACGAAATCAAATCGGCTTTTTCGTCGGTCGACAGTCCCAACGGATAAATCTCTTCGTCAAGTTGGGCGTTTGCGACTCCGCCGCGATCGTAAAACTCGATCACCTGTTCCAAGGTGGCGAATTGTCCATTGTGCATATAAGGTGCCGTACGCGCCACCTCGCGTAGCGTGGGCGTGCGAAACGCACATCGATCGCCCAACAAGCCGCTGACGGTCTCGCGCCCCAAATCGGGCTGCGCGGCATCGCTGCCTATTCCCAGGTTGTGAAATGCGCCGTCGCTCAGATTGGGGCCCGCGTGGCACGCGCTGCAATGTGCCTTGTGAAAGAAAACGTTGTGGCCACGTCGTGCCTGGTCGGAAAGCGCCGATGTATCGCCGGCCGCGAAGCGATCGAAAGGAGCATTGCCTGAAAGAACTGTCCGCTCAAAGCTGGCCAGCGCTTGCGCGACCGAATCGGCCGAAGCGGGCGCCCCGAACGCGGCGGCGAATTGTCGTCGATAACCCTCGATGCCGTTGAGCTTCTTTACCAATTCAGGCAGCGAAAGATTCATCTCGATGGGGTTCTGGATTGGCCCCAGCGCCTGCCCCTCGAGATGCCGCGCGCGACCATCCCAAAACTGCCATTCTTGATACGCCGCATTGACAATGGTCGGCACGTTGCGGCCACCGACCTGGCCACCCACACCCGTGGCGAATCGGGTGCCATTCGACCAACCCTGTGCCGGATCGTGGCAGCTTGCGCAGCTAATGGTGTTGTCGACCGACAAACGCGGATCAAAGAACAGTTGCCAGCCCAAGGCTGTTTTTTCAGGAGACGGCAAGTTGTCATCGGGAACCGGCAGCGACGCCAAGCCCCGGGGAGGCGCAGGGTGCGCCGCTTCTTCCGCACGTCCGCAGGTGGCGCAACACGCCACGAAAATCACCCAGCCCCAACGCATGCCATATCACCCTACAGGTCGCCGCTAAGGTCCCGCTGTGCGGGCGTATTCTCGCGAATTCCAGCGACATCGACAAGCTAGCAATTGAAAAACTCGTCGGCCCCCCCCGGCGCTTGCCACATCAGGCGGGCAGCGCTGCGCGATCCCCCTGCAGAGATGCGGCGGCCGAGCGTGGTTCGCCGGCACTCATGTCGTAGCGGCGCTGGGCTAACCCGGGCTGCGGGCCGTTTCGTAGGCAGTGATCTTGGCCTCGCGCGCCAAGGTCAGGCCAATGTCGTCCAATCCGTTGAGCAGGCAGTGGCGGCGAAAGGGCTCGATATCGAATGGCAACCGCAGCCCGTGATCGTCGGAAAGTTCTTGACGTTCGAGGTCGGCCGTCAAGCGGTAGCCTGGATGGTTGGCGATGCGTTGAAATAAATCTTCGATCTGGGCTTCACTCAGCCGGATGGGAAGCACGCCGTTCTTAAAGCAGTTGTTATAAAAAATGTCGGCGAAGCTGGGAGCAATCAGCACTCGAAAGCCATAATCTTCGAGCGCCCAGGGAGCGTGTTCACGGCTCGACCCCGAACCGAAGTTGCGTCGCGCGACCAGCACACTGGCGCCGGCAAAGCGTGGCTGATTCAAGATGAACTCTGGGTTTGGCTGGCCGTTGTCTAGAAATCGCCAGTCGAAGAACAAGAATTGACCAAAGCCCGTGCGTTCGATGCGCTTGAGAAACTGCTTGGGAATGATCTGGTCTGTGTCGATGTTCGGCTGGTCCATGCCGACGGCCAGACCGGAATGGACGGTAAACGGTTGCATGCGTCACGCTCCGACGAAAGGCTTTCAGATCACAGATTCTGTTCGCGATTACTTGAACTGCCAATTGCGGATGTCGACAAACTGGCCGCGAACCGCGGCGGCTGCGGCCATGGCGGGGGAAACCAGGTGGGTGCGGCCCCCCTTGCCCTGGCGGCCCTCGAAATTCCGATTGCTGGTCGAGGCACAGCGCTGGCCTGGCTGCAGGGTGTCGGGGTTCATGCCCAAGCACATGCTGCAGCCCGCCTCACGCCACTCGAAACCCGCGTCGCGAAAGACACGATCGAGCCCCTCGGACTCTGCTTGTTCTTTCACCAGGCCGCTGCCTGGTACGACCATGGCATTCACCGAGGGCGACACGTGGTAACCGCGCACAACCTGCGCGGCGGCGCGCAGATCTTCGATGCGACTGTTGGTACACGATCCGATGAATACGCGATCGAGGCCAATTTCGGTCAGCGGTGTTCCAGGCGTCAAGGCCATGTACTCCAAGGCACGTTGGCAGGCCTTGCGCTCGTTCTCGTCGGCCAAGGCGTCGGGCGACGGAACCCGTGCGTCGATACTCAGCACTTGGCCAGGGTTGGTTCCCCAGGTGACTTGGGGTGCGATATCCTCTCCGCGAAAAGTGAGTGAGGAATCGTATATGGCGCCGGCGTCACTGGGCAGATGCTGCCAGACGGCCACGGCGCGCTCGAAATCGCGCGGCGCGAACTGGCGGCCGCGAAGATAGTCATAGGTAGTCGCGTCGGGCGCGATCATTCCCGCGCGCGCTCCGGCCTCGATCGACATGTTGCACACCGTCATCCGTTGCTCCATGCTCAGCGCGCGGATCACGTCGCCGGTATATTCCAGGCAGTAGCCGGTGCCGCCGTCGGTTGTCAAATGGCCGATCAGATACAAGATCAGATCCTTCGCGGTCACGCCGGGGCGAAGTTGTCCGTCGACTCGTAACTCCATCGTGCGAGGCTTCGACTGCAACAAGGTTTGCGTGGCCAGTACATGCTCGACCTCGCTCGTGCCAATGCCAAAGGCCAAGGCGCCAAACGCGCCGTGGGTCGCCGTGTGGCTGTCTCCGCACACAATGGTCATGCCGGGCTGGGTGTAGCCCAACTCCGGTCCAATCACGTGAACGATACCCTGTTGCTTGTCTCCCAGGTCGTACAGCCGTACACCGAACTCCTGGCAATTTTTCCGCAAGGTGTCGATCTGTTGCTTGGAAATCACATCGGCGATGGGAAGCCGACGATCGGTCGTGGGAATGTTATGGTCGGGCGTGGCCACAGTTCGCTCGGGGCGGCGCACGCGCCGGCCGGCCAGACGCAGCCCCTCGAAGGCCTGAGCGCTGGTCACTTCGTGGACCAGGTGCAAGTCGATGTACAAAAGTGTCTGCTGCCCGGCCTGGGCGTCGACGACATGTGCGTCCCAGATTTTTTCGCACATCGTTCGCGGCGGGGTCGCCGGCGGTTGCTGGTCGGATTGTTGGGCCATGTTTTTTGGACCTCGGATGCTCTGCTAGGCCATACGCCTGCTGAAATTTCACCGTGCACTTAGCCCGAATAATTCCGGAGCCTTCTGCTGCGGAAACGAACGCGTTGCGTCTGCTGCGTCAAACCGCAATCGCCCCTGACTCACGTTTTCACCAATGCGCTTGGCACCCGACCGTGACCGCAGAGCACTGGCAAAGCCAGTGGCACCCGATCGCGGCCTTCCTGGCGGCCGCAACACATTCGACTCCTCGCGACGAAGTTCATGAATAAACGGGGCTTAGACGATCGTTTGTTTTCCGTCCGGCGCTGGCTGGTGGCCAGCCGGGCCACCGACAACGCGGCAAGCCCTCTGGGAGAACGCTCCCACACGCGTTGCGGATGGGGCGCCTTCTGGAAAGGCCACCACTGGTAACCGGGCAGATGCCACTGTCGCAGACAATGCCTCCCCACGGCGGGTTCGGCGGACACCTTGCCAGGCCGCCGCATTCTTGGGGGGAAGAGTTGCCAGTTCCGGTAGGACTCCAGATTCTAGTCTGCGAAATCAACTAGTGAAATGGAGTCAGATCGACCGGCCCCCGCAGAATCTCGCTGATCGGTGGAGTTGCTGCCCCCCAGGGCAGGTTGTGGCCGGGAGAAACCTGTCGGCCCCGGCCGGCAGCGGGGATCGGCTGAAGGTAGGCCCCGCGGTGGTTCGATGTTACCCCATGAAGAGCCGTTGTGGTTCGGGGCTGCGCGGTCGCCAAATACGCCCGACCTGCGACCCTTGGCCCAGGGCTGTGAGCGACCAGCGGCACACGCCGGCAGCGATTATTCCACCATTGGCAGCGAGTGAAACCACCATGGGACTTTGGAATTGGCTCTCCCCGGCAAAAGATCGGCGCCACCAAGAGTTGGTTGAGCAAGTCATCCGAAACGTTTGGGACCAGACCTGGTTACACGGCCAGCGGCTGGCCAGTGAATCGACCGACGCCGAGCTGCGGGGCTATTTGCGGGCCGTGGCGCGCCCGTTGGTCGAAGATCAGTTGGCGAAGCACGAGAGTGTTTTGATGGCCAGAGACACTTCGGACACGAGCGACCCGGTCAACCAGGTTCTCGATCTATTGGCCGAACGATTGCTGACGCGCCGGCGCGAGTCGCGCGCGCTTCACACGCGACTCGCGGCCTAACTAGGCACTGCCACGCGATGTGCCACCGGCGACGCATTGGCTTTCATGGGACGCTGACCTAAGCGATTTGTGACCGTCGTCGTCGCCAAGCCCAGGCCAACACCGGCATCGCCGCCAGCAGCAGCGTGACCGTGGCCGGCTCGGGCAATCGCTTCTGCATCACGGCATCGGTTTCATAGTCGCCGTCGCTATACACATAGCCGCCACCGACAAACGTCTGGTTGATGCCGACCACATTGGCGATGAGGTCGACCGGCGTATTGAACATCCACCGCGTGGCGCCGTCGTCGGCAATGCCCGCCGCGTTCCAACCCAGTTCGTAGACTTCGACAATGGTACCCAGAATCCAGGTGGAACCGCCGTTGTTCGAGCCCCACAACGACGATTCCAAGGCCTCATCTGGTAGTGGGCCGTGGTCCGTGGCCGGGTACAGATAATACTCGCTGGCCAGCGCGCTAAATTGCCACTGGGCACCCGTGGCAGGCGTGGTACCACCTGAAGCCAGCCAGTGAAAGTCGGGAGAGAAGCCCGATGTCGGGTTGATCGAGTCGAACGTGTACAGATAGTTGGCGTTGGGCGAATTGAAGAACGCAGTCACGTTGTAGTTGCCGACGGTCTGTGCTGGCGCACCGATCGGCGCCAGTCCAGGGTTGTAGATGGCCCCCAGTTGGGAAGCTGCCGCGGTGAAGTTGGCCGCCTGGAGGTGCGCGGTCCCCGGACCAATGGACCACAGCAACATCCAAGTGGAAGCGCACGCTCGTAGCAAGTGTTTGGGCGTTGAAACAAAGCACATGGACGACATTAGCGGCTCTCCAAGCTGGGAAATACGGTAGACAGAAATAGTCGGCGCCGGCCCATGCGACCTGGATCAAGGGGCTACCGGGCCGACGCCACCTAGAAGCGTCGGTATCGGCAAAAGCGCGCGCGGTTTCCGGAAACTTTTGGGGATCGCCCAATAGTCCGGGATAATTCTTCCTTGCCGGACCCGCCCGGGCGGCTTTTGTTGTGGGGCACATTCGCGGGGCGTAAGATTGAGCCTGGGGTGGGATAATGTGCGACCCGGGGGGGCGCCCCGGGGGGCCTGGAACTAGCCACGGCGACCACCGGGCTGGGAAGACGCAATCATGTCGCTGGTTATCGACGAAGCCGCCTTGGTGGCCGATGCCATCCGCGGCAACCGAGAGGCGCTCGAGCAGCTATTGCTGCTGCACTACCCTCGCCTGGAAAAACGCCTACAGGCACGCTTGCCGGCGCGATTCTCGGGAGTGTTGGGGGTCGACGATGTGCTGCAAGAGGCGTTTGTCGAGGTATTTCGCGCTATCGACACCTTTCGCCCCAGCGGAAACGCAGGGTTCGCCGCCTGGCTCAACACGTTGGTCGAGCACCGCCTGCAAGACAATCTCCGGCGGTTGCGTCGGAAGAAGCGAGGAGGAGATCGCTGTCAAGTTGGGCGGGTTGCCAGCGCCGGCGAAAGTTCGTTGATCGATCTAGTGGCCCTGCTCTCAGACCATGGCGATACCCCCAGCCAATGCGCCGCCCGTGGCGAGGCGATCCGAGCAGTTCAGGTGGGGATGGCGGGCCTGCCGACCGACCAGCGTGAGGTAATTTTGCACCGGTACCTCGAGCAACAGAGTATTGAGGCGACGGCCGTCGCCATGCGCCGCACCCCGGGCGCGGTGCGCGGCCTGCTGCATCGGGCTAAACATTCGTTGCGCGGCGCGCTGGGGCGATCGGCGCGCTGGTTCGCGTATAAATAGGCACCGAGAACCAAGGCTTGTGTTCGCGCGACGTGCGGTCCAATCGCGCTTCGCGTGATGAGTTCCCTTCCCCGGTCCACTTGTTCCGCCCCCCGGCGTGCCTTGTAAACAGCCCAGGCCGACATGTCCGGCAACGAACCAGGCCCGGCACCGGGCGCTGTCGAGCGCGCCAAAGAGCTGATTGCCGCTGCGCGTCGCAAGTTCGAGGCGGCTCCCGGCCCCGTGTCGATCTCGGCAGGCAGCACCGGCGAGGACAACTTACCTTCTGCCGACGGCGCACCACCTGGCGCCCATTCGTCGTCGACGCTTCGCGTGCGCTGCCCGCACTGCCAGGCGGCCATTACCGTGGCCGACGAGATGCCCTGGTCTCGCATCGTCTGTCAGGATTGCAATAGCTGTTTTAGCCTGATTGCGGACGAGTGGTCGACGGCCGAGGCAGGCGCGTTGCTGGGGCGGTTCGAACTTCTCGAACGGATCGGCGAGGGCGGTTTCGGCGCGGTTTGGCGCGCGCGCGATACGCAGCTCGATCGCCAGGTGGCGCTCAAGGTGCCCCGCCGCGGGGAACTTAACCCGGTGGAAATCGAGCTGTTTCTACGCGAAGCACGTGCCACGGCCCAATTGCGGCATCCACACATCGTCAGCTTGCACGAGGTCGGGCGCGAAGGGGCCACGCTGTACCTGGTGAGCGATCTGGTCGATGGCCCCTCGTTGGCCAGCCGCTTGCAGCGTGGCATGAGCATCGCCGAAGCGGTCGATCTGTGCGAAAAGACCGCCCTTGCGCTGCACTATGCGCACGGCATGGGCATTGTGCACCGCGACTTGAAGCCGGCCAACATCTTGCTCGATGCCCAGGGCGAACCGCACCTGGCCGATTTTGGGCTGGCCAAGCGCGACGCCGGTGAAATCACCATGACAGTCGATGGCCAACTGGTCGGCAC
>CAYSXM010000006.1:0-19273 GCA_964434905.1 uncultured Pirellulales bacterium
GAAAAAGCGCTGCAAAAAGCGCTGCAGTACGTGCAAGAAACAGCCCGCAACGACGTGCAGCCCGGGGGGGTTGATAGTGCAGAATCCTCGGGAATTCATGCAATTGCTGTTACATGCGATATACTGCACAAGCGTTCAGTAGCGGCGGAGGGATTCGAACCCCCGACACGCGGATTATGATTCCGCTGCTCTAACCAGCTGAGCTACGCCGCCAAAATGTTGAAAGCAAAGGACTTGTGACGATGGCAAACCATCGAACGCTCGCCGGCGACACCCAATTCGGTACCTGACGGCCCTACTTTTCTCGTTCCCAGGTCCAAATTTACCAAACGAAAACCCGAGAAACTAGCCGCGCACAACCCGAACATCTGGCTCTGTCCACACGCAACGCCGCGAAATGCCAAGCAACCGCCCTGAGAACGCTATCGCAAGCCCCCCGCGCAACCCCGCTGACCACCATCATAGAAACCCGCCCTCGTGGTCCGAAAACGGGGTCCACTTCAAAGTGCGAAGCACGGCTTCGCCCGGCTCGCGGAACAACGACTTACGTCGCCATTCTTTTGCCATCGCATCCAGGCGATGACGCGGGCCTGTCGAACTCTTCAACGCGCTGCTGGCGTTTCCCCTGCCCGACACTCGTAGCCGGCGTGTCAACCAAGGTTCTTCCTAGCAATCTGTAGAGAACGATCGTCACTCCTACGCATCGTCAGGTGCCGTGCGTTCGGTATCCGGCGGGTTGAAGTGCGCCAGCAGCCGGCGGCCGACGTACCACTGCCAGCAATCATCGGCGCCCAGCGATCGCACCCCCTCGCGCGCTGCCAGCCACCCTACCTGCTGGCCATCGGCTGCGGCAAACCCCGGCTCGCCAGCGCGATCAACCCAGGCCACGAGCACCTCGTCGCCAAAAAACTCGCCCACCAAGACCAACTCGGCAGGGCCATGTGGTTCGTCCCAGGCGTCGAGTAGCAGGCCCAACCGTTCCACGTTTTGTTCCTGGTTGGCGGCTGCCAGCCCCGTTTCCACCACAGCGATTTGTTCATGTTCGACTTGGCGCCCGGCAAACAAGGCATACAGGTCATCGGCCGTCATGTCACCCCATTCGCCGGCCAGGCACTGCAGCCGCGGCCCCACGAGCCCCACGCCGCTCAGCTCGCCCCCTGGCAGACAATAGTCATACCGAAACAAAAAACATGCGACGGGTTCCTCGAAACCAGGCCAGAACAGCCGGCGCTCGTCCCACAGCGCGAGCTCGCCCGGTGCCAGGCCATAGTTGATCGGTTCCGCCAGCCAGGCTGCCAATTCTCCGGCCGCGCGCGCGTTGGGTTCGCGATCACTGGCGGCCGCGCGCTCCAACATTCCGAGTTCTTCGAGATAGGCCAGCGCGCGGCTGCGTGCCACCGGTACGGCAGCCAGCTCCACCAGGGCCTCGACGCCCGCCGCCTCGCCCAGCGCGCCGAGGGCTGCGGCCGCCTCGGCCCGCAGCCGTCGGTGCGACACTCCCAGTGCGCCGAACAGCGCGGGTGTCTGGGTCACATCGCCCACCAAGGCCAGCGCCCGGCATAAACCGACGAACACCGCCGATGCATCTTGCACGCGCTGCCGCACCACATCGAGTTCAGCCGCGGTGGTAGGGGGTTGCTCTTCCAACCGTGTCAAACCCTCGACCAGTGCGCGCAACAGTCGGCCCAACTCGGCCCGCCGGTCGGCGGCCGCGTGGGGCCAAATTACCCGCCGCTCGGCCAGAAAATTCGCCAGATCCAACGTCACTGCCGCGGTGGCCGGGTGGGCCAATCCATCGAGCAGCCGCGGAAACATCGCCCGAATGTCTTCACTGGGGCCTTGAAACAGCGCAGCGCATACCCTGGCCACGCGCTCGGCGCTGGTGGGCGGATCGCTGACCAGTGCATCTGCCAATTCTCCGAGCGCTGTCGCGTCGCGCGCCCGGACTAATTCAGCCAGCAGCGCTTCGCGCCGTGGATCGTCGGCTGCCAATGCGTCGTACCGCGCACGCCACGTGCTTTGCACAGCTCGCTCGCCGCTCACGCCGACCTCTCTCGTGACAACTGACGATTCGCCGCCCGAGCGCCGACGAGTATCGGCCACGCCCGGCGGTTTGCGAACACGCTACCAGCGCCCCCGGCATCTGACCACCGCCTAGCGCGCGCCAGACGGGGCAGGCGGGCTGGCAGACCCCCGTGGCGCGGGCGCCTGGGGCAACTCGGGGAACGGAAAACGATACACCCTGGTGCGGGGGCCGTCTTCCGGCAAAAGATACAGATCGCCGTCGAACCAGGCGCATCCCTCGCGACAGAAATTCTGGCCACCGCTGGCTACCTTTCCGCCGGGGTGATAGCGGGCCACGCATTGCCAGGTTTGCGGATCGATCACATCGACCACCGCCAGTGGTCCCTTGGGGCTGCGCCACTGGCCACCGCAAACCAGCCACCCGGCACGCCATTTCAGATCCTGGTAGGCCACGCCGGTCGGGTTGTCGTGCGACGCTACCATTTGACCATTGGTGCGGTACACATAAAACTGCCGGCTGTCCCAGTTGACGCCCCACAGCGTTTCGTCTCCGTCACTGGCCAAGCCTCCCAGATGGTCGTCGCAGGGCAGCGCGGCGATCTCCTCGAGCGTCAGGGGATCGAGCGCCAACATCGTGGTCGTCGATCGTGGTCGATACTCGGCCACAGGCACCCACAACCGTCGACCATCGCTCTGGCAGCCGCCCGGATGAATTTGGCCGCCGCGATCGATGCGCCGTTCGACCTCCACGCGCCGACTGGCGCGATCCACGCGCATCACCCAACCGGCCCGCTGGGCGCGGTCGACAGCCGTGATCCAAAACCACTGGTCCGATACCTCGAGCCCCTGCACATGATGCGTGGGATGCTCGATGGCCCACTGTTCGGCCAGGTGCAGTTCGACCGTCTTGGGGGTAGAGGGCAGCGGTTCGTCACCCCGCGTGATCGGCAACCTTGCGTGGGCCCACCAGCCCCAGGCGCACAGTGCCAGCGCCAGCGCGGTGACCCGTGGCAGCTTTTCTCTACCGGTTGCTCTGGCCTGCCTCGCGCCGGCGCCATCCACGGCGTGCACGCGGTTCATCGCGCCACCGCCAGCACGGGGTCGCGCAACCTGTATCCAATGCCGCGCACGGTCTCCACCAGTTCGGCCTGCTCGCCCAATTTGTGGCGCAGCGAACGCACGTGTACGTCGATTGTGCGTTCCATCACCATCGTGTCTTCCCCCAGCGCCGCATCGATCAGTTCGCCCCGCGTAAAGGCCCGGCCCGGCTGGCGCACCAGTACCGCGAGCAGGCGAAACTCCGACAACGTCAGCGGAAGTACCTCGCCCTGGTAGCTGGCCAGATGCCGGCGGCGGTCGATCGTCAGCCCCTGACTGGCTACGACTTCGTGTTCGTCGCTGGCCGAAGCGCGGCGACGTTCCAGAGCCTTCAGGCGTTCCAACAGCACCTTCACGCTAAAGGGTTTGGTCACATAGTCATCTGCCCCCAACGCAAAGCCCACCAATTGGTCTGCTTCCTCGCTCTTGGCTGTCAGCATCACGATCAACATCCCGCGCGTGCTGGCATCGGCGCGCAGTCTCCGGCAAACCTCGATCCCGTCGATGATCGGTAACATCAGGTCCAACAGTACGATGTCGGGCAGCTTCACTTGGGCCTGCCGCAGGCCATCAGAACCGTCACGGGCCAGGCTCACTTCGTAGCCGGCCTGGCGCAGGTTGTACACCAAGACATCGGCCAATGAGCGATCGTCCTCCACCACCAGCACGTTCCGTTTTGACATGACGACCAATTCCCCTGGGTTCGCTCGGAATCGCTATGGCTCGATGGGGCCACACAGTCGCGTGCATCGGTGCAGCGCAGGACGGCACCTAACCCCGAATTATTCATGAGCCTTCTGCTGCGGAACCGAACGTGTCGAGTCTGCATTGTCAAACCGCAATCGGCCCTGACTCACGTATTCACCAATACGTTGCGCGGGCCGATCGCGGTTTTCCTTGCAGCCGTAACACGTTCGACTCCTCGCGACGAAGTTCATGAATCATCCGGGCTAACTCGGCGTGGCACCGCTGGCGCCGGCCCGGTGCCGGGCGATCTCACCTTCCACCAAGTAAATCACATCTTCCGCGATGTTCGTGGCGTGGTCGGCGATTCGCTCCACATGGCGCGACGCCGAAAAACAATGCATTGCCAACCGAATCCGGCTGGGGTCACGCTGCATCAATTGTTCCAGTTCATCGATCACCTCGCGGTTGTAACGATCCACTTCGTCGTCCAACCCACACACCCGCCGCGCCCCCACGGGGTCGAGATGCACAAACGCATCGAGGGCACTGCGCACCATCAGCGACGCGATGGCCACCATCTTGCGCAGCAGCGTGGGAATCGGAAAACCTGGGTCGCTCGCCAAGGCCTCGCCCCGCTGCGCCATATTCACCGCCAAGTCGGCGATCCGCTCCAGGTCGTTATTGACCTTGAGCACCGTGGCAATGCGCCGCAAGTCGACGGCCACGGGCTGGTGCAGTGCCAGGATCTTCAGACATTCTTCCTCGATGCGCACTTCACGTGCGTCGATGACGCCGTCGCCGCCAATCACCTCGCGCGCCAGGTCCAGACGCCCTTCGCACAACGCCTGGGCTGCCTTGTCGATCACCTCTTCCACCATCGCCGACAACGATAGAATCTCGTGATGGATGTGCTCCATGTCGCGTTGCAAATGCTTGGTCATGGCCAACTTCGACAGGGGATTTCAGCCCCCCCCTCCCTGCGCCAGGCCGGGCGTGCTGCGGCGGCGGCCGGGCCTCGGCGGCCCGATCAGGCTAGGGGAGGGGTGTGAACGTTTCGTGAAGGGTTTCCAGCGATTTCATGAACCCAGGCGCCGGGAACCAGCACGCCTCGATGGTGGGTCGACATACTGAGACCGCACGGCGTGGCCGGGCTCCAGATTATAGGGAATGCCAGGCAGGCCGCCTATTCTCTAGCAGTTCGTTGAAAAATGCCACGATGGAATTATTTCACAGGGCTGCTAGCCCTGGCCCGGCACGGCCCCGTCGATGCGTTCGATGACCAGCCGACACTTGGGCAGGGAGTCGAGAAACACGCGTCCGTACGGCTTCGAGCGCAATCTCGGATCGAGCACCACCACCAGCCCCCGGTCGCGTTGGCTGCGGATCAACCGGCCGAAACCTTGCTTCAGTCGGATCACCGCCTCGGGCAACTGGTAATCTCGGAACGGATTGCCGCCCGCCTGCCGAATGGCTTCCAGCCGCGCCTCGACCAGCGGCCGGTCGGGCACACTGAAGGGCAGCTTGGCAATGATCACGTTCGACAATGCCTCGCCGGGCACATCGACGCCTTGCCAAAAACTTTCGGCGCCGAACAACACGCTACGGGGGTTGGCGCGAAACTGCTCCAAGAGCTGGCTGCGCGGCGTGCCATCGCCGTGGACCAGCGCGGCCAGATCGTGCTGCCGAAGCCAGGGCATGAGCCCCGCTGCCACGCGGCGCAGCATCTCGTAACTGGTAAACAGCATGAACGCACGCCCGTCGGTCCGCGCCAGGAATTTGGGCGCCAGGCGAATCACCGCGCGTTCGTAGCCGGCCGGGTCTTTTCCTGGGTCGGGCAAGCCTTCGGCCAGTACCAGCTCGACCTGTTCTTCGTAGTTGAAAGGGCTGCCCAACTGCAGCTTGTCACACTGCGTGAGACCCAGCCGCGATTGCAGGAACTCGAACGAGTTGCGTCCCCCAACCGCTAAGGTGGCGCTGGTCAGGATCACACTGGGAATGCGGCCAAACAGTTCGTCGCGCAGCACCGGTGCAATATCAATTGGCGCCGCCTCGAGCACCACCCGGGGACGTCGGCCGGCGACCGATTCCATCCAGTACACGCAATCCGACGATTCCTGCCGGCGCCAGGCCTCGAGCGACGCACCCAGCGCCGTCAGCCGGTCGGCAGCCGCCAGGAAATCTTGGCGTTCCTCGGCTTTCTCGATTTTTAACGCGTCGCGCCGCACGGTTTGGGCCAGTTGGTCGAGCTTGGGACTCAGCCGATTCGAAAGTTCGGGCGGATGGTCGAATCGCCCGTTCGCCCGAGCATGCGCCTGGCGCCAATCTTCTAGGTCGGCGAACAGGTCGTCGACCAGCACGTGGCAATCGATCGCCACGCGCTGCGCGTCGGCGAACCGGGGATGGGCCAGCAGGCCCTTGTTGGTGTGATCGTTGAACAGTTTGTTGAGCAGGTAGCTGATCTGGTTGGACGAAATCCGCGCGCCCAGATGGTCGGCTGCCACGGCCTCCACAGTGTGGGCTTCGTCGAAGATCACCGCGTCGTACTTGGGTAGCAGGCTGGCTCCCACGCGGCGCAGCGCCAGATCGCTGAAAAACAGCGCGTGGTTCACCACCAGAATTTGTGCCTGCTGCACGCGCCGCCGCGCCTGATAGTAGAAACAGGTACCGTAGGTGGGGCATTGCCGGCCCAGGCAGTTGCCCTGGTCGCTGGCCGCTTCTTCCCAAACCTGGGGCGCCGGCTTGTACGACAACTCGGCCAGCGTTCCATCGTGGCTGCTGCTGGCCCACTGTGCCAAGCGCCGCAGCTCGTCGTATTCAGCCGGCTCGCGAAACAGTGATTCCGCGCGCCGCTGGGCGTTTTGCAGTCGCCGCCGGCTCAAGTAGTTGCCCCGGCCTTTGACGAGCACCGCGGTGAACTCCAAGGGAATCACCGCGTTCAACAGCGGCAAATCCTTGGTCATCAACTGCTCTTGCAGACTGATCGTGTGCGTCGAAATGACGATGCGGCGTTCTCGAGGGCGGTCGTCGGCCGGCTCGTCGGCCGTGGCCAGAATGGCAGGCACCAGGTAGCCAAAGCTCTTGCCCACCCCGGTGCCCGCCTCAACCACCAGGTGGCCCGGCCGCGCCAAGGCCTTGGTCACCGCGTGGGCCATGGCCAACTGCTGGGGGCGCTGCTCATAGCCCGACAGCCGCGCCGCGACGCGCCCCGTGGGCCCCAAAATAGCATCGACATCGAGCATGTGTAGCCAAGGGGCCTGCTGCGCGCATTCACCACGCGCACCACGGTACCGTTTGCAACGCCGTTCCAGCCTAGCAAGACCAAGCGTGCCGGATAAGCGGGGCCAACCGCTAGCATGGACCAGCGCGGCGCAACGGGTTAAGCTGCCTCGCTTCCGCGCGGGTAGGCATTGCCCGGACTGACCTGGGGGCGAGAGATCGGTATGGCCTGGCGCGGAATCAGCTTCGGGGTACCCAACCATGACGATCGAATTTCGTTGCACCGGTTGCCAAAGCCTGCTGCGCACCAAGGACGAGACTGCCGGCAAGAATGCGCGCTGCCCCTCGTGCGGCACCATCTTGCAGATCCCCGCGGTGGGGACCGCGGCCGCTAACTTGGCAGACACGCTGCCCGGCGTGCAACCAGGCGCGGCGACCCCCACGCCCGACGCGGCACACCCGTTCACCGTGCCTCGTCCGCCAGGCGCCCCCTTCGGCGCTCCTTCGGCGCCGCAGGGCATGGCCCTGCCGCCGATTCCACCAGCCAGCGACAACCCGTATCAGTCGCCCTTGGCGTACGATGCCACAGTGCCGCCGGGCGCCTGGGATGCCTCGGGCGCCGCAGTCCCCACGCCGATCAGTCCGCGACAGGTAGGCATCACCGAAGTGTTCTCGCGCTCCTGGGCAATTTTTCAACAGAACTGGGGTGCCTGCACGTTGGCGGCCGTGATCATGGTGGCTTGTCAGCTCGCGTGCCAAGCTCTGATCCAACTGGCAGCCACCTTGTTTCTCAGTCAGAACCCGCCTGCGGCCGCCGTCGTGGCCATGACCGTGGCGGTCCAGGTGGTGAACCAGATTGTGTCGGCGTTTTTCTACTTGGGCATCGCGGCCTATACCCTCGCCCTAGCACGCGGCAAGCGTCCGACCTACAGCCTGGTCTTCAGCGGTGGCCGCTACCTGGTGCGCGGCGCGTTGTTAGGAATTCTTTTCCTGGGCGTCGGTGTGATCCTGTTTCTGGGTGGCGCCGCGATGGCCGGAGTGACCATGGCGTTGTGCCGCGAAATGCCCGTGGTGGGCATGGCCCTGATCGGCATCGTGAGCACGGTGCTAGGCGTGGTCGCGATCTACGTGATGTTGGGAATCGCCCCGACCTATTACGTGCTCGTCGACCGCGACGCCAGTTTGAGCGATGCGGTTGCCTGGTCCTGGACCATCATGCGTGGCAATCGACTCACATTCTTTCTCGTCGGCGTGGCGAGCATGCCCATTATCGTCCTGGGCATGATGGCATTCTGCGTGGGGATCGTGTTTTCGATGGCTTTTATCCTGCTGACCTATACCGTGGCCTACCTGCTCATGAGCGGGCAGCGAACGGGCGACATGCAAGCGACGTCCTAGCGGACCGACTGACGGATTCGTTGGCCTTCGTTGCCTCGTACATGCAGACCACCGGAGCGGGCCACCAACAGCCGCCGCTCAGTTCATGGCGCCGGGCCGCAACCAACACAGCGGGTCGCGTTCGTCGCGACTGGCCCACACCGAAAGCTCGGGCAGCGCCTGGGCGAGCCGGATGGCCAATTGCTGTTGCGCGAACCGTTCGCTGGAATAGTGCCCTACGAGCAATGCCGATCGGCCCTGGGCTTCGATTTCCAAGCAATCGTGAAACCGTAGTTCGCCGGTCACCAACAGTTGGCAATCGTGCGACCAGGCGGCCGGCACCAAGTCGCCAGCACTGCCGCACGCCACGGCCACGCGCGTGAGATCGGTCGCGGCCTGGCCGACCAGTTGCAACGTATCAATCTGCAGGAATCGCGCCAGCCTGGCGGCCAGCGCGGTCGCCGATGTGGGCGAAGCCAACCGGCCCCAGCGACCCGCACCCAGACCACTGGGGTGCGCGACGAGCGGGGCCAGGTCCTGTAAATCGAGCGCCGCGGCCAGTTGCTGGTTGACTCCTTCGGCGGCCGAATCGAACGCCGTATGCGCGCTGTAGACGGCCACCTGCGCCGCGGTCAATTCCAGCAACACGCGCCCCGGCGTATCGCCGGTGGTCAGGCGCGCAAGGGGCCGAAACGGCAACGGGTGATGTACTACAACCAGGTTCACCCGTTGCGACACGGCCTCGGCCGCCGTGACCGGAGTGAGCGAAAGGCAGGTCATCACCCGCGCCACGGGGCGCACTGGGTCGCCGATCAACAAGCCGACATTGTCCCACGGCTCGGCCAGCTCAAGGGGGGCTAACCGTTCGAGTTCGGCGATGACTTGTCCCAGGCGGAGCATGAGTACCAGTCTCCGGGATGCCCCCCACGGGGATAGATGGGCTATGGCCGCGCAACGATGCGATAGTTTAGCACATGCCGGCCGCCCAACTCTTCCGCTCGCAGGCGCAGGGTTTGACCTAGCAACTCTTCACCATCGCGAAAACGAAACAGCTTCGTCGTCTCGCCGGCGGGCTGCCGCACGATTTGCACGCGTTGCCGACGCCGGTCGGGGGCAAATAGGTCGCAGTTGTAGCTAACCGTCCCGTCGGTGCGATTGCTCAAGCGCTGCTCGACTTCCAAGTCGCCATATTCGTTCAACCGGGTCGAGAGCTCGATGGTCACGTCGCCGGACCCCACCTTCAGCCAGCGCGTGACACTGAAGTGATAGCGGCGATCGGCGACCAGATCGAATTCCAGACGTAGCGGCTTCTTCCCGGTTTCGGCATCGAATCCCAAAACCACGTCGAAAGGGCGCTTGATGGCTTCGCCGGCAGCCAGATTCACATCGAGCACGCGCGGCCGCACACGCCACTCGTCGGGCGCGTGAATCGTAAGCTTGCCACTGGCACCCTGTTGAAAGTAGCTCTTGAGTTCCAATTGATTGCGATGCGGAACGTCGGGCACGTTGTCCATCATTTCCCGCTCAACCCCCAAGGCCAGTTGCAGCCGAGTAACTGCGGCCTGCAAACCAACCACCACCGTGGGGAGAGGCCCCAGCGACAAGACGTGTTCGCCCTCGCGCCGTTCGATCGGTTGCGATCCCCCCCATAAGCCCAACCGCTTGGGCTGTTCGCCCAGGTACACCAATTCCTCTCGCGGTGTGTCGTTCCAGGCCACTAGCAAAGCTTCCTCGTCGCGCAGGAACAGGTGATTCGTGCTGCCGCCTGGCAATTCCAAACTGCCCGCGTACGAGGCCCCGGCCAGCGATAGCGCCATGGTGCGCCAGGGCAGGAACAGCTCGGCCGGCGTGCCGTCGGCTTCGAGCAGGCCTCGCTCAGGGTCGAACGGATCGGGTACGAACACCCGTTCTGCACCGTGCACCTTGGCGGCCACCATGCGCCGCAACAGGTCGCTGGCCCGCTGCTCGGTCGTGGCCGCCGAACGGCTGGGAGCCGGTAGCGATACCCACCGCTGTACCTGTGGGTGGGCCGACGCAGCCAGATAGCGCGCCAATTCGCCCGGTGTCAACGGCGGATCGCTCGACATGGCCAAGAAGCGCCAGGCCGGCTTGCTGGCACGCGGCGCATCGAGAATCCAACTCCACGGCAGCCCCAGGTTGGCATCTTGTCCGGTAAGGTCCAGTGCCGACTTGATCTGCGCGACCTTGGATTCCAGATGCGGATATCCGAAAAAGCTCAAGTCGCGGTCGTCTCCCAATTGCCACCACCGCACGCGCAAGGCCAATTGCACGAACACGGGTTCTAGCGTTTGGTACCAGTTCCCCACAGCCAGTTCGTCGTTGGCAACCTGCGGGGCGGGGCCACCCGTGGTCAAGGGGGCGGGCGTGAACACATCGGCGGCGCTGGCATGCGGCGGCAATTGCAAGCGCTCGCGATCGGCTGCCGGTGGATTTCCCAATAGCCCCACCGTTTCAATGCCCGTGAGTTTTAGCCGGTCGACAAACCAAGTCAGGTCCGGCAAGTCCGCCTCGGGTACCCACACCGGAAGTTTCACCCAGCTAATGCCTGCGTGGCCCAGCAGTTGTGCCAGGGCCTGGGGGCCAAGCGGGGCCACGCCCTGGGGTAGCGTCCAACCGAACTCGCCCGCAATCGCCGCGCGCTGAGGTTCCACCACCGCCAGCGTCAACTCGCGACGATGGACCGGGTGTTCGCTGTCGCCCAAGGTCACCGACACGCGATAGAAGCCGTGTTGCGGCAGGCTGGGTCGCCAGATCGCCGTCCAATCGGCGGCGGTGCCTCCGCGAGAAACTTCCACGGCCGGTGCCACATCGCCGGCGGTGATCAGTGCCTGCCGGCCAAAATCCTCAGTCGCCGTGGCCAACGTCGTGCCCTGCACGTCGAACAGATCGAACCGCACACGCGACACCTGCTGCTTGAGCCCACTGAGCCGGCAGTGCACTTCGACCTGGTCCAGCTCGGTGAATAGGTTGTGTGGTCGCGGAGTAAACACTTCGATGCGCGGCAAACGTGCCATCCAGACATCGTCGAAGCGGATCACGCCGCGCAAATCCTGGCCGCCCACCGGGGTCACATGCAATCCTACCCGGGCAAAGCGCGCCAACGAATTGGATGAAGAGACCGGACCCAGCCGCAAGGTCTGCCAGTCTTCCGAACGCGTGGCAGGAGGGCTTTCGATCGTGCCCAAGGGGTTCTGTTTCGCGTCGAGCCAGGTAATCGAACAACGGACTTCGTCGAATCGCAGCCCGCTGGCTTGGGTCTCTACCTCGACCACGTAGCTGGACTGATGTTCGATTTCGATCGCCGGAGAGAACATCGCTGCGGCGCCCCCGTCTAGATCGACGCGCATCGGCGCTGTGCCATCCGGCCCAACTTCGTTCCGCGCGATCGCCATTTTCACATAGTGGGGAAAGGCCGACCCCTTCAGGCGTGTCCAGTCGCGCGGCCAGCCATCGAAATTCGGATCGTCAATGGCATCGAACGCGCAGCGATAAACCTGCTCGGAATTGGGATACCGAGAAACCACTTCGTGACGATCCGACAACTCCTCGGTCGCCGCGGAATCCGCGCCACTGCCAGACCCACGCTCGGCGCTCGTATCCCCAGCTTCGGACACACCCGATGCTGGGTCGGGCTCCGCCGGCTCGCTGCGGGGCCCCTCCGCTTCCGACGCTGTGAATTCCGTCGAGGCAGGCACGCCTGATGGTTCGCTGACAGTGACCTCGACTGTCGAGGCTTCCGGCGTCACCCCCGCGGGCTGGCCCTGCGCCGTCGCCAAATTGGCCAGACACAAGAGCAACCCGAAATGGAACGACCATGCCAGCCGCGCGCCGGTACGCCAACACCCGAGCCACCGCGGAAGTCGCAGCGCGCTGGCGAAAAGCCGCGCCTCGTCGCAGGTGCCGCCGGCAGGTCGTGTCCCCGGCGTCCTTGTCGAACGCGGGTCGTGGCGACCGCGGGATTCGTAGCGATGGTACATCGTGTGTGGCATGGGCAAAATGGAACGGGTCGCTGCGCCAGCGGGTCTATTCGGAACTATCGGTTGCCAAGCCGGCGCCGATGCATGCCCCCTTGTGGCTGGTCGTCGTAAAGAGAAGAATTGAGCGCCGGCTGAAGCCCCACCGGCGGTTTGGCGTTTTCTAGTGGCAGACAAACACCGTCAGACAGGGCCCGTTTCCCCAGGCTCCCCCCTGCCGAGGTTCCCCAGCACGTGCCCAAACTACCTGTCGCTGTTCAACTGCGCAGCTTGGGACGACCTTTCCAAGAAAGCCTTCGGCTAGCCCGCCAGTTGGGTGCGCGGGCCGTTGAAATCGACGCACGCCAAGAACTGCGCCCCGCGGAACTGACTCCCTCGGCGCTGCGGCAAGTGCGGAAATGGTTAGCCGACCTCGAACTAGTGGTGGCCGCGGTAAGTTTTCCCACGCGCCACGGCTACGACGAACCCCACCAGTTGGAAGCGCGAGTGGAAGCCACCAAGGCGGCCCAACAGATGGCCTATTCGTTGGGTGCCAGCGTGGTAGTGAACCAAGTCGGGCGCGCCAGCGTTGAACCCGATTCCGAATCGTTCAAGCTGCTGGTCGAAGCCTTGACCGACCTGGCCAACCACGGTCAACGCGTGGGCGCCAGGCTGGCGGCCGAAACCGGTACCGAGAGCGGAGCTGATCTGGCCCGCTTGCTCGGCGCAGTGCCGTCGGGCGGGATCGGGGTCTGTTTGAATCCGGGACAACTGATCGTGGCCGGGCACCCGCCCTTGGATGCCGTGGCCGAACTAGGTTCCAACGTGGTCTATGTCCGGGCTGTCGACGGTTTGCGCGATCGTGCACGAGGACGCGGCGTGGCCGTGACGCTGGGTCGTGGAGAGGCGGATTTCCCCGCGCTGTTAGGCGCGCTCGAGGAACACGATTATCGAGGCTATCTCTGCGTTCAGGCCGACTCGTCGACAAACCCTCTGGGTAGCGTGCGAGATGCGATTTCGTATTTCGAGGCGCTCGGCTAAAAGGTCGTTGCGCCCGCCCCGGACGTGCCTCGGGTGCCGCGCGTCCAACGGAATGCTGGCCAACGGTGCGCGGCGCTTCGCGGGCCGGCGCGGTATGCTACGTGAATGGTGCGGAGCCGTGCCGGTACCGGGAGCGGGCCAGGCCGTTTGATTTGCCGCATCGCTGCCACAAGTTTTCGCTAGCAGGAGCTAAGAGATGTTCCACCCCCGTTGTATTTCGCGACAGCGCGGCGCCAGTCGACAGCCACTGGCCGGCCTCGGCCTGTGCCTGACCCTGGCCTGTTTTCTCGGGGCCGGTGGTCGTCTGGCCATGGCTGCCGATCCTGCGCCCAACGCGTCACTGGCCGACGAGCGCGCAGCAGTCGAACATGCGGCTCGCGAAAAAAAGTTCCAAGAGATGTTAACCGGCGTGGCGCTGGTTGGTCAGTTCACCACGGTTGGCGCTGCGAACGAGTTGCCGCAAACACCCGACCGCTATGTGATTGAAGAAGTCCGGCCCTTGAAGAGTGGTTTCTGGTTGTTCGTGGCGAGGATTCAATACAGCGGAAAGGATGTGAAGTTGCCCATGTCCTTCGAGGTGAAATGGGCCGGCGAGACACCCGTGATTACGCTCGACAATGTGTTGGTGCCCGGTTTCGGATCGTTCTCGGCGCGCATTCTGTTTCACGACCAGCAATACGCCGGCACCTGGAGCGCCGGAGATCACGGGGGACACATGTTCGGGCACGTCGAAAAGCTAAAGCCCGATGCCGCCACTCCGCCGGGCGACGCCCGGCCAGCCGAAAATGCCGCGCCCGCCAACCCGGTTGGCGACACGGCCGTGGAGAAATAGCGGAGTAGACCTGCTCCTGCCTGCCCGACACGGCTAAGAACGCAGGCAGGAGTCTGCTCCACGCGACTACGCTGTTAGTTCGCCGATTTCTTCAAGATCACGAAGTCCTGACCACCCCGGGGGAAGCGCACCAGCAGCACGATCCCGTCGTCGGGCGAGCCGGCTTCGAGCAGTTCTTGGAATTTGCCCACCGATTCCACTGCCGCGCGATTGCGTCCCACCCCGATCACGAGCATCCCGCGTTGCAGTCCGCACTCGGCGGCCAACCCATCGGCATCGACCTTGGTAACGAGAACTCCTCGGTGGTTGGTAAATCCCAAGGCTTCAGACTGTTCGCCGTTGAGCTCGCTCACCTGGAAACCAAACGCATCGGAGCGATAGCTGGCCGGCTCGTTGGCTTCGCCATCGGCCTGGGGCTCGTCGGTCGGTTTTTGACCTGCCGCGGCAAAATCCTCGGGCAACGGTTTAACCAGCACCTCGAGCGTGATGCGCTTCCCGTCGCGCACCACCACCACCGGTTGCTTCTCTCCGGGCGGAGTGCGTTCCACCCGGCTTTGCAGGTCGGCCGGCTTGGCCACCTTGGCGCCCGCGTATTCCACGATCAGGTCTCCCGCCTGAAAGCCGGCGTCGGCGGCCGGTGTGCCGGGATAGACTTCCGTCACCAGCGCGCCCGCCCGCTGATCAACTCGAAACACTTCGGCCAACTCGGCCGTTACCGGGCGAATTTGCACGCCCAGATACGCGCGCTGCACGCTGCCCTTGTCGATCAACTGCCGCGTGATCCACTTGGCCAGGTTGATCGGCACGGCAAACCCTACGCCTTGATACCCGCCCGAGTTGGTGGCGATGGCCGTGTTGATGCCGATCACCTCGCCTTCCAGATTCACCAAGGGCCCACCCGAGTTGCCGGGGTTGATCGCGGCATCGGTCTGCAAAAAGCTGGTGCGGCTCGCCTCGCGCAACTGGCGCCCTTTGCCACTGATGATGCCCGCGGTCACCGTCTGCTCTTGTCCGAAGGGGTTGCCCACGGCGATTACCCAGTCGCCGATTTCCAACAGATCCGAGTCGCCCAGCTTGGCATACGGCAGGTTCTCGGCTCCGTGAATGCGCAACACGGCCAGATCGGTTTGGGGATCGGTCTTCACTTCAGTGGTTTTGAACTCTCGACCGTCGGCCAAACGGATGGTCACTTCATCGGCGCCGTCGACCACATGATTGTTGGTCAGCACCAGGCCCGAGGGATCAATGATCACGCCCGAGCCCAATCCCTCGCGCGGTCCTTCACCGCCGAAGCCCTGCTCGTTGTCGAAGAACTGTTCAAAGGGCGTTCCCTTGAAGGGATTCTCGCCGCGATTGCCGCGAACCGGCTTGGCCTTGACCCGGGTCTCTACTTCGACCACGGTCGGAAGCGTGGCCTCGGCTGCCAACCGGAACGCGCGCGACAAGCCCCGGGCATGCGCGATCGCATCGGTTTTCTCATCGGCCCGGGCAGTCGCCACCGTGGTCCATGCCAACAGTGCGGCCACGGGCAACACCTGCCACTTACGGGGCAAGCACGCGGCACGGGGGGTGCAGGTCATCGTCAGGCTCCTATCGAATGGATGTGCGGGTTGTTCGATCAAGTGTTCGAGGGTGGCCAGCGCTGTCGCGCCGAAACACCGAGCAGGCCTTCTCAGCGGGCACACAGTTCCGTCTGTCGACCGCCCCGCTGCGCGGCTCAAGGAATGGCCTGCTCGATACTACGCAGATGGCAGCCGGTTGGTTTACACCGCCTAGGGCGATTCGGACAAGCGCGCCGAGAAAACTCCCCGCGGGGGGATCCAATCTCGAAGTGCAGCGGCGGTGTTTTGGCGGCCATGGATTGACAAAAAGGCTTTGTACAGTTAGAGTTGCGTCGAGGAAATCGGTCCGCACCCAACCTCGCCCAGGAGATTTTCGCCCGGTGATGGCACGCAGCGTGGCAGCAGAATACGAACCTGCCCCGCCAGACCTCGATGCTTGCGAAGCTCGGATCGGTTACGCGTTTCGCGACCGCGGCTTGCTGCGGTCAGCGCTAACCCACGCCAGTGGAGCCCAGCATCGCCTCGCCTCGAACGAACGCTTGGAGTTCTTGGGCGACGCGATCCTGGGCGCCGTAGTCTGCGAGATCCTGTTTCACCAGTATCCCGACTATCTGGAGGGGGACCTGACCAAGATCAAATCGGTCGTGGTCAGCCGGCAAACGTGCGCCCGCGTCAGCGCGGCGCTGCGCCTCGACGAATTCTTGATCTTGGGCAAGGGGATGACCACCCACGCCGAGATTCCACCCTCGCTGCTGGCCGACGTCTTCGAATCGCTGGTGGCCGCCGTCAGTCTCGACGGGGGTCATCAGGCCGCACGCGAGTATATCCACCGGCACATCGGCCCCGAGATCGAATCGGCCGCCGAGGGGCAGCACGGCGACAACTACAAGTCGCTATTGCAGCAACTGGCCCAACGCGAGTACGGCACCACGCCCACCTATCAACTGATTGACGAAAAAGGCCCCGACCACAGCAAGTGCTTCCGCATCGCGGCCCTGGTGGGAAGGCAGCGCTACGCCTCGGCCTGGGGACGTAACAAAAAAGAAGCCGAACAGCGGGCCGCCATGAACGCGCTCTCCGAAATTCGCGGCGAGGTGGCCCCCTTTCCCGCCGATTGACGCAGCTACTCGAACCCTTGTGCAGCGTCCGCCGTCGGTTGACGAGACCGACACAAGACCCGCTGCACTAGAAGTTGTTTGCCCCGAACCCCTTGCGGGTTCGGGGTCGTTCCGCGTCACCCAACCAAGCTGGGTTGACGCTCCACTAGCGACCGCCGCGCCTGACCACCTTGCCCCAGTCAATGGGGGGAACAATCGCCATGCCAACGACTGCGGTGGTGCTACTGTCGGGCGGGTTAGACAGCATGCTCGCGGTGCGCCTACTACAAGACCAAGGGCTCACCGTCGAGGCGATTAACTTTCGCACGCAGTTCGCCTGTTGCCAGCAGCAGGCCGCGCTGGCGGCCCGGGAACTGTGCGTCCGAATGACCGTGATCGCCGAGTCCGACGATTATCTGGAAGTCATCAAGCACCCCCGCCATGGCTATGGTCGTGGAGCCAACCCCTGTCTCGATTGCCGAATCCATATGTTTCAAAAGGCCGCCCGCCTGGCAGACGAGTTCGGCGCCGTCGTCGTCGCGTCGGGCGAGGTGGTGGGGCAGCGCCCGATGAGCCAAAAGAAACGCGACCTGGCGCTGATTGCGCATCGCGCGGGCTTGGAAGATCGATTGCTGCGCCCGCTGTCGGCACTGCTATTGCCACCGACACTGGCCGAACGCGAAGGCCTTGTCGATCGCGAGCGACTGTTTGGTTTTTCAGGGCGCGGCCGCCGTGGCTTGATCGCGCTGGCCCAGCAGCTAGGCTTCGCGCGCATTCCCCAACCCTCGAGTGGCTGCGCGCTGACGAACCCTGAATTCGGAAAAAAGGTTTTCCAGCTACTGGCACACCAACCCCTGGCCGGTCGTTGGGATTTCGAATTGTTGCAGGTCGGCCGACACCTGGCACTCGACGATCGGCACCAACTGATCTTGGGACGCCGCGCCGAGGAAAACGCACGACTCGAGGCCCTGGCCGAACGCCCCGACGCGGAAAAATGCTTGTTGCTGCGCCCCCGAGGGTTCGTCGGACCCACGGGATTGGTGATTGGCCCCACCCCCGAGCGGTGGGCGCTACACGCCGGCCAGCAGATGCTGCGCCACGCCCAGGGTGCGCCGGAGCGAGGCACGATCGAAGCCCAAGGGGCAGAAACATGCCAGACGTTCGAGGCAGCCTGAGTCTCCGTGTCGCCGGCGCACATGCCAAAGGCTTAGTGGCCGCCCCGCGTCACCACCACCAGGGACGTAAATCATTTTTTCGCGAGGCGTGTCGAATCGCCTGCCGCACGGACCGGCGTCGTTGCTTGCCACCACGGCCAAGCTACCCGCACTGGCTGGGTCCTGGTCATTGGCGCTGACACTTGGTAATCGTGGCGTTTTCCAAAACTCTCGGGAGGGCTTGTCGGTTATGGCCGTGTTGGTGCAGATCAGGAATGCGCATAAAAGCTATGGCGACCAGGTACTTCTCGACGGCGCCGAGGCCACGTTGACCGACGATGCCAAGGTGGGGTTCGTGGGCCGCAACGGAGCGGGCAAAAGCACCCTGCTGCGCGTGCTGTTGGGCGAAGAGGAACTCGACCGCGGAGAAGTGTCGCTGCACCCCAAACTGCGACTGGGCTACCTGCGCCAGCACGACCCGTTTCTGCCAGGCGAATCGGCCTGGCAGTTCCTGATGCGAGACAGCGGCCAGCCCGACTGGAAATGCGGCGAGGTGGCTGGCCAATTTGAATTGAAGGGGAGCTATCTCGAAGGGCCCGTGGCCAAACTCTCGGGCGGCTGGCAAACCCGTGTCAAGCTGGCGGCTTTGCTGTTGCACGAGCCCAACCTGTTGCTGCTCGACGAGCCGACCAACTTTCTCGATCTGCGAACCCAGATTCTTCTGGAACATTTCCTGCGCGGGTACCAAGAGGCCTGCCTGATCGTATCGCATGATCGGGCGTTTCTGGCCAGCACGTGCAGCCACACACTGAGCCTGTCGCGCGGCAAACTGACCATGTATCCCGGCAAAATCGACGCCTTCCTGGAGTTCGAACGCGAACAGCGCGAGCACAACGAGCGGACCAATGCCACGGTGCTGGCCAAGCGCAAGCAGCTCGAGGAATTTGTCGCCAAGAACCGCGCCCGAGCCAGCACCGCCACCCGCGCCAAATCCAAGAGCAAGCAACTCGAACGGCTGGAATTGGTGGAGATCGCGGGCGATGAACCGGTCGCCTGCATCCGCGCGCCGGTGGTCGAGCCGCGCCAGGGGCCGGCCGTGCGCTGCCGCGGGTTGGCCATTGGATATCCCGAACACACCGTGGCGTCTGGCATCGATCTCGAAATCGACCACCGCTGGCGGGCCGCCTTCGTGGGCGACAACGGCCAGGGC
>CAYSXM010000007.1:0-19128 GCA_964434905.1 uncultured Pirellulales bacterium
CGCCGATGCCGTTGGCAGTCAGCCCCAAGAGGCCGCCGTTGGCGTTGATCTGGCAGCCCACGGAGATTCCCACGCGGCTGCCCAGCGAGACGTTTTCCGGCGAGTAGATCATGACCTGGGAGAGCACCCGCGCGGTGGGCGCGGCACGGTAGCCATAGCAACGCCGGCGCACGGCGCAGCCGATCTCGCCTGGCACGGCCCGCAAAAAGGCTCGAAACCACTCCTGCAATTCCCGCTTGGTCTTGCGCCAGCTAGTCATGCATTTCCACGGGCGTGGCGCTGTCGACGGTTCCGGTGGCCACCCCGCGTCGACGGGCCCACTTGCGGCGCAGTTTGGCGGTGGGTTCCCAGACAAACCGCTGCCGATCGACGGCGTCGAACCCCACGGCGATCATCACGACCATTACCAGCGCTGTGCAGACAACACCCCGGGTAATCAGGCCGGGCCAGTGCGCCGCGGAACCGGTCAGGTGCATTAGGTAGAGGACCGGAGTGGCCGCCACGCCGGCCAACAGGGCGCGGCCGGCAACAAACGAAAAATAGTGCCAAGCACTGACCCCAGCGGCCCAGCTTACCACCACGGGCAACAACACCCCTTGGCAAATGACCGCGGGCACCAGCGTGCCCACCGCCACGCCCCACAGCCCATAGAACTGGATCAAGATAACGCTCAATACCAGATTGGACACCGCCTCGCCGACGAACATCAGCGCCAGGCTGCGGATCTGTTGTGCACCCATCAGCAACTGGTAGCCGATCCGCTGGGCGTTGCTCACCACCGCCCCGGCCAGCAGCCAGCGAAACAACTCGTGGACGGGCGTGTAATCGGCATGGTCGGTGAACCGGGGACCGATCCAGAGCCGGAAAAAGTCGTAGGCAAACGTGTAGGCCACCAACCCGCACCCCAGGCTCATCAGCGCCATCACGCGCGACGAGCGCAGGTATAGCGTGCGCATGCGGTCGCGTTCACCCGCCGCGTCGAGATGGGTAAAGGCCGGGAAGAAGACTGTTGCCACTGGGCGAAACACGCTGGTGAACTGTTCGATCAGCCCCGTGGCCAGGCTGAAGGGAGCGACCGCGGCCAAGGGCATGAACATGCCGATCACAATGGCGTCGGTGTAGGAAATGATTCGCACGCTGCCGGCCGTGAGCACGTTCCAAATGCTGAAGTGCGTGAACTCCCAGGCGCTTTTCCAGTTGACCAGCCGGTACGAGGGGGCCAACTGCGGCAGAATGCGATAGGCGGTCCGCCAGCGGGCCAAATAATCGACCATGTTCGCGGCCGATGTGGCCAGCAAGATGCCCTTGAACGGGGCGTCGGGCCGGAGCCGCAGCGCCAGCACCACCAAGGCAGCGCCCAACAGCCGCGTGGAAACGCCAATCACGTTGGCCAGATCGTAGCGCTGCGTAGCGTTGAAGACTGCTGAAAATGGAAAGAAGATGAACTGGATGGCCGCCATGATGCCGACCGTGGCCAGGCCGAACCGCAGGTTCTCAACCAGTTCGGGCGTGACATCGAACACCAGCGGGGTGGCTGCCGCGAGGGTCCAACTGACCACCAGCACCACCAGCCCACACACGCCGAGCGCGGCCAAGCCCGTGCTGGCTGTGCGGTTCAACTGTTCGTAGTCGCGGCGGGCGAGGTGCCTGGCCAGATACTGCGTCAGGCCGGCGCGGAAGCCGACATCGAGCAAGCCGTAGTAGCCGGTGACCGAAATCAACAGGGTCCAGACGCCGTACAGCCGGTCGCCCAACTGGTGCACCACAAAGGGTGTTAGCAGGAAGCCCACCAGCGCATGGACCGCGAACCCGACCCAATTGCTGAACACATTGCGGACCAATGTGCGTTTGACGCTCATGCGAATCGACCGCACCCGGCAAGGGCATAGCACAGCCAAAGCGCCGCTCGACCGGGGAATCCCCCATGAATCCCCATCCGCGAGCGACGGCAATTGCCCCACCGCCGCCAAATTTTCGCGTCCCGTCGCACCGGCCCAGGCCGCGCCGCAGAGAACCTGCCAACGAAGCTCATAGCCTGACGCACGAACGGGGGGACTTCCACCACCCTAGTAGCGGGTATCAAAAGATTTTTCATCGAATTCTTGGCACGTTTACCAGCGGGCGCGCCGGTCCGCTGGAGGTGCTCACGCCGGGCGTTTACGGAGTGTCTGCATCGTCGTTGCCGGCCGTATCGGCCCAGGGGCGGTCGATATCCGAATCGCCCTGGGTTAACAACCAATTACGTGGTTCGAGCAAGGCGGCCTCGGTTTCGGCATCGGCGCCTGGGGTCGATACCAAGAACACGCGCGTTGGCTCGCGCCGCAGGAACCCCAGCGCCTGGGCCTGTGCGACCAGGCGGTGGTGGATCATGAACACGAACAGCGCCGCGGCGCGCTGGGTCTGGCAGTATCTGACCGTGGCTGCGAGCGTGGCCTGGGCCTGGGCGGCATCGTTGGCTGGCAAGACCCATTCGACCAGTTGCGCGCGTCGATAGGGGTAGGCGCCGCCGGGTTCAATGAACTTGAGCACCACCACGCCGATCAACTGGCCGGCTCGACGCACGTTGAAGCGATGAAAGACTTGCCCCGGCTGCGTCACGTACTTCCAGCGCAGGTACGAGGCATCGCGCACCACGGCGCAGCGATAGTCGGGCTCGATCGCGCGCCACAGGGTGTCGTGCGCCGCGGTAAAGTCGGAGATGGGTTCGAGCGCGACGTCGCGCGCCCGGCCGACGGCAGCGGCCGCGCGCAGGCGCCGCCAGCGCTGCCGAATGGCCAAGGCCACGCACGCTGCCGCGCGCGCCGCGGACCAGCGAAACTTGCCCTCGAGCAGGGCCCACGGAGCGACGGGCCAGACCAGCGTTTCTAGCGGGCCGACCTGTTTCCAGCCCATCTGAAACTGAATCGCACGCATGGCGGGTGTTTGGCCTAGCGACAAGTTGAGTGGCAAGTCTTCCTTGGTTTTGGCGATGACACCTGGGCCCAGTGTGCCGGCACGGTTGGACTCTAGCACCATGGTTTCCACGAACCAGCCGGTGTGCAGACGCCGGCCGGCCACCGACAGTTCGACGGGGATCACGCCCTGATGCGCCAACACGCCTGTGGGTTTGCGGAATAACCACACCAGGGGTGCCGCGCCGAGTCGGGCGGCCGAATCCAGGAACATCCAGCGCCAACGCGGCGCGATCCAATCGGCGCGCCTGTGCGGATAAGCGGCTCGCTGGAAAGCGATCACCTCGGCTTCTAGTTCTGGCCAGTAGCGCACCAGGCCAGTGGTTTTGGCCGGCGCGCCGTCGGTAGAGGTGGATGGTTCGGGCGGGCTCATGCGCGGGTCACCGGCACGGCGCGGCCAGCGGCGGTCGGATGGCGAACGGGAAACAGCTTGCCGGCCAGGTACAGGCCCAGCCCCGCGCCGGCGGAACCGAGCACGAAATCGGTGGTGCTGGGCACCTTGCCAGGCAGGAAGAATTGCGCGGCCTCGATCACGCCGGCCTGCACCATGCCCAGCGGCCACAGCCACCACGCGGCCGGCGGTCGCCCCAGGCTGCGCCAGGCCAGCGCGGCGCCCAGGCCCAACGGAGCGAACACGATCAGCCGCCGCAACACGTTGTCGAACGACTTGAATTCGCTTTGGCGGTAATAGTCGTAGAAGGGGATCAGCGAGAACCGTTCGAGGCGCTGGGCCACGTCGCGTGGGTCGAGTCGAAAGGCCAGCGGCCGCCAGGAAACATAGGCGATGACAGTCCACCACAGCAGCACGGCCGCCAGCCAAGCCAGGGCTGGGCCCCAGGCGGCGCGCGCCCCGGAACCTGATCGGGCAAAAAGACCAGGCGACGCGCCCCCGCTGGCGCCGTGCGCTGTGAGGGCGCCGTGCGCTGTGCGGGCAACGGGCGAGAAGCGCGCCGCGAGTTCCCAACCCAGCACTACCAGCAGTGTGCCCAGCAACACATCGGTGACATCGGTGAATCGTGTCAAGACGAACAATTGGGCCAGTTCGATTGTGCCGCACACGGCGGCGCCGACCGTGGCCGCGAACCAACGCGATTGCCGGCCGCCGAAGCTCCAGGCTGGCACGTGGGCCAGCAGCCAGCCGACTGGCAGGAAAAAAACGGCGTTCCAGGCGTACTTGGTGACCATCTCTAGAGGGTTGTTGTGCGGCATGGTCAAGGGGACCAGCAGGATTTTGCCGGCCTGGTATTTGTCCCACAATTCGCCCGGGCTGAGCGATAGATCCAACGGCATCAGGTGTGTGATGGCCAAGAAGACCAGATAGGCCGGCAGCACAATGGCGGCCAGGCCTTCGCCGGCGGATGCGGCCGTGAACCGGCGAAACCAGTCGGTGCCGCGTTGGCCAGCGGCGAACCACAGCAGGCTCCCCAGGGCGGCGCCGATGGTTTCCGCAATCAGGTCGTTGAGCGACACGGTGCGCGGTGGAAACCAGAGTTGCGTGAACTCGATGGCCAAACTGAGCGCGGACCAGACCGCCAGCGAGATGGGCCACAGCAGCACGGTGCGCCAGCCGGGTCGGCAATCGGCCTCGCCGACGGCCAGGCCCAAGAAACCCAGCGGCACGAACAGCAAGATATTGGCCACCCAATCGGCTCGATGAACTACACCCAGTTCGAGCCAGGAAATGCGGCGAAATTTTGCGACCGCCTGATCCCAGGGCAGCCGGTGATAGTCGAGCGGCACCAGCGAGCCATACACGGCGAACACGGCCATGGCCACGAGCAGCAACGCATAGTGAACGCGCCGCGGCGCGGGAAGTTTTATGTGCCGCGCTGTCATGCGGCACCGCGCGTGGGCCAGAGCGACGCCATGGGCCGGCCGCCCAGCCGCGCCAACAGCGGCCGCTCGATCAGCACGTAAGACACCGCTGCCAGCACCATGGTCAACAGAAAACTGGCCGCGCCAAACAAGGCCCACGCCGCGCCGGGCGAGCTACCTTGCTGCTCTAGCAGTTTTTCCACCAGCCGCTGACACGGTAGATGGAACAAGTAAACGCCGTAGGAAATGGCCCCCAGCGTGCGTAGCGGATAGGAACCGAGCACCGCCGTGGCGCGCCGCGCGCGAGGCAACAACAGCACCACCACAGCCAACGCCAAGGGCACGGTGGGCCAGTGGTAGCGACCATGGGGCCAGGTTGCCAGGTCACCCAGGGGCGTGGCCAGCAGCAGCGCGGTGGCGCCAAGTAGCGACAGCACCAGCCCGTCGGCCAAGTGCGCCCGGGCGGTCGACTGCCGCGTGGTGGCCACCCAGGGCGCGAGCCCGGCCGCGAGCAGACCCAGGAAAAAAATCGGCAGATGCGCCAGGAGAGAATGGCTGGCCACGGTCGGATGTTCGGCCACCCAGGGCGACAGGCCTGCTGCCAGGCACCAGCGATCGCCGCGCTCCATCAGTGCCAGGTGTGCCAGATACGACCCGATCACCAGTGCCGCGGCCACGCCGCGCCGCCTGGCCAGCCACGCGGTCGGCAGCAGCACCAGCGGCAAGAGCCAATAGAACTGGATCTGCACGCCGATGGTCCAGAACGGATTGTTGATGCTGTAGAACGTCGCTTCCCACCAGGTGTGCCAGCCCAGATAGTGCACGCCGGCATCGAAAAGTTCGCTGGCACTTTGGAACTTGCGCTGATACCAGACCAACACCGACAGGCACAAGTAATAGGCCGGTACGATCCGCAGCATTCGCCCGCGCACATAGCGGCCCAACCAGGCCGTGGGCGCGGCGGCGATTCGCCCCTGCCACCACGGCTCGGACAGATGCAACCCACTGAGCAGGAAAAACAGCGCCACCCCGGTGTTGCCGTTTTCCAGGAAGCGCCCCAGGTCGAACGACAGCCAGCGTTCCCAGCCGGGCACGGCGACCGTGGCCTCGACGCGGCTGATTTGGTGAAAGTGCACGCCGAACACGGCCAGGCAGGCCAAAGCGCGCAGGCCGTCGAGGGCCGCTTGATGGGCTGCCGGGGACCTAGACGGTCTGACAACGTGCGCCGCCGATTTGGTCTCCGGATCGGCGGCGGTGGGCGCTGGCTGGGGCATTGGCATGTTCAGGCCGCGTGGTCCCGATGCGCGGGTGGGGTCAGTCCCAGCGCGGCGCCTACCAGCGCGAAGGCCAGCGCCGAGTCGTGCCGGGTGATGAAGCAGCCAGTGACCAAATAGGCCAAAAGCGCCGCCGCCACCCCGGCACAGGCGGCCGCTTGGGGGCGATCGCTGGCTTGCCACCAACCTCGAATGGCGACACCCGTACCACCCAGGAACACGGCCAACCACAGGGCCAACCCCAGAGCGCCGGTCTCGGTGGCCACGGTCACCACGTGGCTATGTGCGGCATATTTGGCCAGGGCCGAATCGCTGACATAGTTCCCCACCTGGGCGGCGAAGTTGCCGGCCCCCACGCCCCACAGGGGATGGTCGCAAAACATGTCCCAGCCGGCGCGCCACAATTCCAATCGCGATTGCGCGCTGCCATAGGCGGAACCTTCGCCGCGGGCCAGTTCGGCAAAACGTTCGGCATAAGGCGTGGTGCGAAACCAGGCACCTGCGGCCACCAGCGGCACCAGGGCCACGGCTGCCAGCGACCAACGCCGCCGGCAGCTAGCCCACAGCACGAGCGTAGCGGCCAGGGCGCCAAGTGCCGCGCCGCGGTTTTGAGTTTGATAGACCAACCCCAGCGCCACGGCCGTGGCGACCAGGCCGATGACAACCGCAGGCAGGGCGCGAACGATTGCCGCCGGAACGGTTACCAGCGGGGCACCCAGCAAGGCTACGGCGGCCAGCGGCCAGGCCAACACGACGACGAGCCCCAGGTCGCCGTCGCCGGCAAGTTGGTCGGGAAACCACAGGGCGCGAAACAGGCTGGCCGCGAGCAGGACCGCTCCCCAGGCCAGCACATCGACCCAGCGGCGCACGGCGCAGGTGGCCACGAGCAACAGCGCCAGGGCATCGACCAGGGCGATGGGGTGTCGCCTAGGGGGCGGCGGCCAGATGGCACCCTGGGCCACGGCCCGCGTGGTGACCAGGGCCACCCACAGACCAAAGGCCAGCGCGCAAGCGATCGGCCAGCGGCGCCAGGTAGCAGGCCAGGTGCCGGCGCTGCGGGACCAAGCCAGGGTGGTCACCAAGGCGATGCAGGCGAGCAGCGTGGGGACGCGGTGTGCCAACAGCGAGTCGTAGGCCGGTGTGAAGCGGGCCACGCCATGCACCACGGCGGCATAGAGCCACAACCCCACCGCAGGCAACCAGGGTGCCAGGCGAGCGCGGTCGGCGGCGTGGGAAACGCTGTTCACGCGAAGCGTCAGCCGGCTCCTACCGGCGACGCCGCAACGCCAGGCATGGCTGGGTGGGCGGCGGCGGTCGACTCGAACGCGGCGCGTTGGGAGATTACATCGCGCATGGCGCCGAATCGAAAGCGGCCAAGCAGTTCGGTGAATTTCGATTCCGTCGAGGCCAGGTTCAAATAGTGCCGCATCCGGCTTTTGGCTGAGCCGACCTTGAGTCGGGGCTGTTCGGGATCGACTTCCCAGGGGTGCAAGTAGAACATGAAGGGCTGTCGTGCCCTGGTGTTCACGTGGTCGAGGAAGCGGGTGGTCAGCCGCAAGGGATACAGCCGGAAATAACCACCGCCGGCGACGGGCAGGTTGATTTTTCCCAGCCGGACCACCGAGGCGGGGAACTCCCACAGGGGGCCATGCGCGGTGGGTAGCTGGTGCAGCCAGGGGTGCGCGTCGGGAATGCCGTAGCGGTCGTGGTGCACGGCGAACACGCTTGAATCGTAGTGAAATCCTTCGGCTGCCAGCAGGTCGAGCGCCCACAGCGATTGCTTGGTGATGGAAAAGCTGGGGGCGCGATAAGCCCGGACCGGTTCGCCGGTCACATCGGAGATCGCCGCGCACGATTGCCGGAGGTCGGAGAGGAATTCCTCGGGGGTGAGGTTGTAGACCAGGCGATGCCAGTAGCTATGCGAGGCCAGTTCGTGGCCGGCACGATGGATATCGCGCACCAGTTGTGGAAAGCGGTGTGCGACCCAGCCCAGCACGAAGAAGGTGCCGTGGATGGCGCGGCGTTCGAGCAGCCGCAGTATGCGGTGGGTGTTGACCACCACGCGGCTTTCGTAGTTATCCCAGGTGCGGCGGTCGACGAAGCGTTCGAACGCCGAGACCTGGTAGTAGTCTTCGACGTCGATTGTCAGCGCGTTGAGGGGTGACTCGTTAGCGGGGCGCACCATCGTGCAGCGACTTCTGTAAGTAGGCGAGCAGGTCGCGCTCGCTGGGGGTTAAGCACTCGCGTTCCAGGCCCCGGGCTTGGGCCTCGTCGAGGCTCGCCCGGGCGTCGTTCGTGGCACCCTGTTCATGATACGCCATGGCCAGGTGGAAGTGTTGCATTGGCCCGGCCACCGATTGGGTCAGCAGGTCCTTGAGCAGGAACACGGCCTCGGAGGCGCGGCCATCGCGAATCAGGAGCACGCTGAGGGTGTCGACCAGTTCGAATTGCTTGCCTGCTGCGGCGATCGCACGCTCGACCAGTTGCCGGGCCTCGGCGCGATGTTCTTCCTGTTCAGACAACAGCAGAGCCAGGTTGTTCATAGCATTGATACTGCGGCCGTCGCGAGCGAGTGCCTCGCGATACATGCGTACGGCGTCGTCATGGCGGCCCAACACGTAGTACAGATTGCCGATGGCCAGCCGCAGCGCAGCGTGGTCGGGCAATCGTTCCAGGGCCTGCGTGAACAGTTCCTCGGCCGCGGCGGCCTGTTCGGCGTTGGTGCCCCCCAGGACCAGGGCAGCGGCCAGGGCCAGGGCGGTGTCGGGGCCGGTGTCGGCGGCGGCGCGCTCGCGCGCCAGCGCCACCGCTTCGTCGAGGCGCTGGCAGCGCCCCAGCCAGCGAATCAGTGGCAGATGCCCCTGGGGGTCGATCTGCAGGTTGTGGCGGTACCAACGTTCGGCGGCGTCGGGCAAGTCGACCAGGGCGTAGATTTCGGCGGCAGCCAGCATGGCCGGCGCCCGCTGCCGGTCGTTCGAGAGCTTGGCCAGGCGCGTTTCAAGGAACGGTTCGACCTCGTCGGCGATCTCGGCCGTGCGATCTTGCAGTTTGAGCCAGCGGGCGCGCAGTTCGAGCACGCGGAAGCTATCGGGAGCCAGCTCGCGCAACTGTACCAACCAACTCGTGGCGTCGCTGACCGAGTCGTTGCGCAGCAGGAAATCGACAAGTGCCAACAAGTTGTCGGCCTGGGGCGTTCCGGCGGTGGCCAGCGTGGTCAGCTCGCGGCGGGCCTGGGGAATGCGTTTTTCGACCTCGTACAGTCGTGCCAGCAACAACCGGTCGGCGGCGGTCGATTCACGATCGCTGTGCAGCAATTCCTCCAGCAAGCGGATTGCCTCGCGCTGGTTTTCCAGTCCCCCGTGTTCGATCCTCAGGCGGGCTAGCGTGCGCAGCTCGACGGCCGAGCGGGTGTGGGGGCGTTCTGCCGCGTCGGAGAGCAGCGCGAAGGCTTCTTGCCAGTTTTCCTGGCCGCCGTGCTCGGCCAACATCAGGGCCAAGGTGCCGCGCGCGGTGGCCGCGTCGGGAGATCGAGACAGCAGATGCCGCAACAGCGCCTGGGCATATTCGGGATCGCGCTCGAGGAAAAATGCGGCGGTGCGCTGCAACACGGCCAGATCGTCGGGACGTTCGACCAGCGCCTGGCGATAGAGCTTGGCCGCCTGGTCGGTGTCGCGTGCCAATTCGTGAACTTGCCCGAACAGAAACGCTTGATCGGCCGGGGGCAACTCCACCGCGGCGGTGAATGCCGGCAGGTTATTCCGCGCGGCGTCGAATTGTTCTGTACGCAGATAAAAGCCCAACAGCGCTAGCCACGGTTCCAGCTTGCCAGGAGCCAGTTGAATGGCCTGGCGAAAATGAGGCTCGGCCTCGGCCACCTGGCCGGCCAGCATCAGCGCCTGGCCCCACCACACCTGGCTGAAGGGGTCGTCGGGCCGTAAGCGTGCCCCCTCCTCGGCCAACTGCACCGCGCGGTCGAATTGCCCTTGGCCTACTGAAACCGAGATGGCCATGGCCGACAACTGCGGTACGTACGAGGTCAGGTCCATCAACCGGCTGAGGTAGCGATCGGCCTCGGCAATCCGGTTTTGCGCGTAGAGCAGGCGCACCAGTCGCTGGTAGACCAGCAGGTTTTCCTCTCCCATGCGCAGGGCGTTTTCCAGTTCGAGCGTGGCGTCGGCGACATGCCCTTGGCGTTCGGCCACCAGGGCAGCCAGCAGGTGTCCTTTCCCCCACTCGGGGCGCAGTTGCGAGATTTCCAGGCTCAAGGTCTCGATTTCAGCCAGGCGGTTGGCGTCGATCGCCGACTCGTCGAGCAGTAGCCGGCGGCCTCGATAGTAGCGCCACTCGACGCCGGCCACCCCAGCCAAGGCGTGGAGCCGATCTTCGCACAACGCCAGCTCGTCGGCGTCGGCGGTGTCGAGCGCCAACTCGGCAAGCAGTTCGGCCAGGGGAGCGTTTTCAGGATGCTGTTCGCGCAGCCGTTCGAGCCGCGCGCGGGCGTCGGCCTCGCGGCCCGACCGCAGTTCCAACTGGGCCAGTTGAAATTCCACGGCCGGTCGCCGATCGGGCGGCGCCGACGGCAAGGCCGCGGTGAGCAGTTCCAGCGCCTGATCGTGTTGCCGGCGATGTGTCAGCACTGCAGCTCGCAGCAGGGCCGTTCCGATCGACTTGCCGAATTTGGCTTCGTAGTCTTCGATTGCTCGATCGGCCTGCTCGGGCTGTCCCCATTTTTCATAGCCCATCACCAGCGACTGCCAGAGCCGTTCGGCGTCGGCGCCCGACTGGGCCGACTCCAGGCCGTTGAGGGCTTCGGTGAATTTGCCTTGTGCAGCCAGGTGATCGGCTTCGATCAACCGCAGAAGGGTGGATTTGACGCCGCGTTGGTGGGCCTGTTCCAACGCCTGCTCGAAGGCATCCCAATTCCGTTGCGACTCGGGCAGCTCGCGTTCGCGGGTCAACAGCGCGCGGGCCAACAGTACCCAGCCGGCGGCCGGAGCCTCGTCATAGACCAGACCTTGTTGATAGGCCCGAATCGCGGCATCGAGTTGGCCGGCTGCTTCCCAGGCTTCTCCGGCCGCCAAGTAGTGGGTTGGATTGTTGGGTTCGAGGTCGATGGCGCTGGCATACACCTGGGCCGCGCGATCGGGTTCTCGGCGAGCGGAATAACAGGCGGCCAGTTGGTAAGTAATTTCGATCAGACCGGCCCCTTCCTCGGGGGTTTCGGCGGAGATCGCCCGCGTGGTGCGCACGCGTTCGAGCACGGGAATGGCGCTGTTGAAGTCTCCCTGCGCGGAAAACCACTTGGCGCGCACGAAGTCCACGGTATCGCGCAGTGCCTGGCGGTTTCGTGGTGCGAGTTCGTTGACGTGAGCCTGCACGGCCGCATCGAGCCGGTCGAGTACCTGCTGTGCCTCGCTCAGGCGACCCAACACGATCAGCAAGTCGGCCAGGCGGAAGTTGAGTGGTAGATCCTGGAGGCCGACTTGAGCCAGCCCCTCGTTCCAGGCGGCGATGGCTTCGTCGCGGCGACTAGCGGCCAGCAGCGCCTTGCCCAGGCCTAGATAGCCACGGCGATCGGTTGGTAACTGGTTGGTTACCGCGCGGAACTGGACGAAGGCTTCGTCGAATGCGCGCCGCGACACGGCGCGATCGCCCACGGCCAACTGCACCTCGGGGTGGTCTTTTCCCAGCTCCCAGGCGCGATCCAGGTCGGCATCGGCGTCGGGCAGCGCGTAGCGTCGGCGATATTGGTAGCGGGCGAGCCAGGCCGGGGCCGTATTGCTGGCGACGAGGCGATGCATTACCGCGTCGGCCAGGGTCTGCCGCTCGGTCGCGCTGCGGGCGACCAGTTCGCGGCGATACAGATCGGCCAGCGTGACCGACAATTCGACGTCGCCCGGGTTGAACTCGATGGCCTTGCGATAGGCGGCGGCGACTTTTTCGATGGGAATGCGCCCCAGCGCATGGGCCAAGGCATAGGAAGCGCGGGCCTTGATTCGCCAACCGCCCGGATCGTCGGGCGCGCGTTTCAGCAGTTGCTCGGCCTGATATTCCGCGACGGCGTAGCGTTCCAGTTCGCACAGCAGCTCGGCCAGGCGGCGACGCAATTCGTTGTCGTCTTGGGCCAGGGCGATGGTTTGAAAATAGAGTTCAACAGCGCGGGTTTTTTCCAGTCGCGAATCGGCGGCCTGATCCATCGCCCGGCACAGCCGGACCCAGCCGCGGGGGTCGTCGGGCCGCAGCTTGAGATAGCGGTAGCAGAGATTGGCAGCTTCTTTCCAGCGGGCTTCCTGCTCGCACCGGCCCGCGTGTACCAACAGCACGTCGGCATTACGTCGGGCTTGCACATAGTGCCAGACCAGCGCGGCGGGCACCAACACCACGAACAGGGCGACGGAGGCCCCGAACACGTACCAATTCACCAATTCGATTCGCGAGCCGCGCGGTTTTTGGTCCGGCAGCCAGGAACCTGGTGAAGTCAGATAATCGCCCAACAGCGAACTCATGCTTGGTTCAACCGAATCTCGCGTGGCAGGCCGAAGCGGCCTAGCCGCCTCAACGACGAAATGGCCGGCGGTAAAGCCTGCCAGGCGGCACTATTAACCTGGGTTGCTCATAGAGAAACCTGGGTTGCTCATGGAGAATTGTGAGGGGGTCCAGACCCCGACGTTGCATTTCTCCCTGACTCGCGTCTTCACCAAAATGCCCCACAGCACTGGCAAGGCCAGTGGCACCCGACGCGCACACTCCGTTCCCGTCGGTCGCCCCGTGGTGCGCCGTCAAGGTGTGGCCTCGATTTCTGTCCCCCTGCGGGGAAATCTGGTGTCGGCCGGCCTGTCGCGCCGCCGACCCGGTTGGCTGTGGCAGACAACCAGGCACGGTTTTCCCAGGCTGCGTCGGCCCGGGCGCCTTCACCCTGGGTGAAGCCCCTCAGGATATCGCTTAACCTGTGAAGTCGACAGCGCGGACGGGCCGAAACGCGCTGGCCTCCGTGCAATGGCGCAGGCCTGGCCGGGGGGGGTTGGCGTGCATCCCCTCGGCTGGGCCAAGCAATGGTCCCCAATGGGTCAGGCTATCTGGGGCTGCGGAGGAGTCAACGAGAATGGGGCCTGCGCCGTGCGACCGGCCCGATTGTGCCCTGAACTGTACTGGTCGTAGGGGAAATACTGCCGCTTGGGTGGCCTGGGAGCGGTGCCGGCAGTAATTGGCCAGGCGGTATTTGGCCAGGCAGTAATTGGCCGGGCAGTGTTTGGCCAGGCGGTATTTGGCCAGGCGGTATTTGGCCAGGCGGTATTTGGCCAGGCAGTGTGTCGCCAGGCGGGTGGGGCCAGACGATGACGCAGGCGTTTCGAATTCTAGAACGGGCTCGCTATTCCACCCGCTGGTACAACCCCAACAGGCAGTTTTCTGGATAGGCCCACCCCACCTGATCCAGGATTTTCCAGAGTGCGAGTTCCATGTTGTTGAGCGAGGCGAATCGTCGCATGGCGCGGCAGTCGCTGAGATAGCTGAAGTGGGCTTCTTGAAAGCCGGCCCCTGTGAACAGTGTGCGGAGCGTGCGGCGCGTGTTCATCAGATAGGCGGTGGGAAAGGCGTCGCGTTCTTCGGTATTGAAGAAAAACTTGACGAGCGGACCGTGCCAGGCAAACGGGGTCAGTGCAGCGACCACCGCGACGGGCGAGCGCCGATTCACCGTATAGATCAACACTCGGCCGCCGGGGCATACCAGCCGGCGCAGTCGATCCAAGGTTCGGTCGGGCTGGGTGATGTGCTCGACCACCATCCGAAAAGTGACCAGATCGTAGGGCGAGTCGCTTTCGTAGTCCTCGATAAAGCCGTGGAAACGCTCGTGGACGAAGGGGTTGTCGTGAATGTTGTCGCTGGGATCGACGCCCGTGAGGTGCCCGGCACGGCCGGCCAACTCGGCCGCTAGCCCAGGGTTCGATGGAAACAGGAATCGTCCACATCCGACATCGAGCCAGCGGCAGCCGGGAACAACCAACTGGGCCACGAACGCTTCGTACCAGTCGTCGGGCGTGAAGTAGCCCCAGCGCTGGCGCCGGGCCGGGCCGGGCCCCAGGTGCTCCGGATGTTTCTGACGAAAGATCGCCTCGACTTGCGCGCGCGTGGGCGCCGCGACAGGAAGTTCGGAACTGAAATGAGATGATGTCACGACGAAGCTGGCTCTCTCGGGGCCCAAGGCGCTAGGTGCAGGCCCAACTGACAACAGCAGGACCGAGAGGGTGTTGGACTCGGTGCGTGCGGACGATGGCTGGCAGCCGAGGGCGCGGACAGTCCGCTGGTGTTCGACTATAGACCCCGCACCCCTGCGGGGGCAACGCGGGCCGACCTTGGGGGGGTGAACGAAATGCCGGATGTGCCGGAGGCGCTGGCCGGAAAGAGAGAGCCTGAGGGCGGCGGCGGCGGTTTGTTTGACTTCATCCTGAGAAACAGCCATAGTCGCCAGAGGGCCTCGCAGGCCGGCTCGGCAGGCCGACCGGGAGGTCGCCACGGCATCTGCAACTGCCGGTGCCGTGTACGCAGGAATTTTATTCGCTGCCGACTGGCGCGGAGCGCACCCCCATGCCCATCTTGGCGGCGGAACCGGTCCTGTACCCTGAGGGGTTGTTCGATTTGGCCGAGGGCGCCGACGAGGCGCCGCGCCGCTGGTGGGCCCTGTATTCTAGGGCGCGCCAAGAAAAAGCCGTGGCGCGCCAGTTGTATCGCTGGCAGGTGCCATTTTATTTGCCGTTGGTAGATAAGAGCTTGCTCTATCGCGGGCGGCGCGTGACCTCGCATGTGCCGTTGTTCACGGCCTATTTGTTCCTGTACGGGACTGAAGAAGAACGCGTTCGCGCCCTGTCGACCAACCGCCTGTCGAGCGTGTTGGAAGTGGTGGACCAACCGCGGTTGGTTCACGATCTGCGACAGATCCAACGGCTGATCGATGCCAAGGCGCCGCTGACCATTGAATCGCGATTAACGCCTGGCAGGCGCGTGCGGATCAAGGCGGGCGCGTTTCAAGGTCTGGAGGGGACGGTCGTCAGCCGGCAACGACAAACGCGTTTGGTGCTGGCGGTGAACTTCCTGCAACAGGGGGTGTCGGTCGAAGTCGACGACTTTCTGTTGGAACCGCTGGATTAGCCCGGTCCGCCGGGTGCGTGTTGGTCGACACGGAAGCCGTGGCCACCGGGCAACTGCTGAATCCGAAGTGCGATTTGTCGGATCGCCGACGTTCGGGTTCGCCTGACGGAGTTGCCAGGCGATTCGGTGCCATGCCGGTGGTTTTGGTCAGGCCGAAACCACCGGCGACTCAACCCGGGCCCAGCGATACACTGCTGGGTTCTGATGGTGAAAGCCGATTGACACTCCCGTCTTCCATTTCGATCGCCCGAGGATTTGACTTCTGATGGGATGGCGAACCCCGTTAGCGGACCGTTGGCCGAGAGTTCGCCGATTCGTGCACCCGTTGGTCCAGCTAGCCAGGTATTCCTGGCTCACCCTGGGGGTGGCGCTGTTACTCATCGCGCTCGCCGAGATGGCGCTCGAGTTGAGTTGGCGCCCTTTGTCGAATACCTTGTTTTGCAATCGACTGAAGTCGGCCGAAAGTAACCGGTTCGAAACCTCTCGCGGCAGGGCTCCCGACTGGCGCGATGATTATGCCGAGGATTTTCGCCAAGCATTTCGCTTTCAACCCCATGCTTATCTGGGGTGGACCGGTCCGAAATGTTCGACCGACTCGATCCACATCGACGCTCGCGGCCGCCGCCGAACCATTCAACCGCCTCGGCGTGGCTCGCAGCCACCGCTGCGAGTGATCCTCTACGGTGGCTCGGCGCTGTGGGGAGTCGGCCTTCGCGATCAAGACACCATTGCATCGTACCTGGCGAAAGAACTCCACGAACGGCTCGACGTCGATGTGGTCGTGGAGAGCGCCGCGCAAATCGGCTACACCAGTACCCAAGAGCTGTTGTCGCTGACCCTCTCCTTACGCAACGAGGAGCCGGTGGATTTGGTGATTTTCCTCGACGGAGTCAACGAAGCGATCACGGCCTTTCAGCGCGGAGAGGCGGGGCTCCCACTGACGTACTTTCGTTGTTCGCCCGATGCCTCTCAAGTCCAAGCTCCGATTACCGATCGAGTCGCGATCGTCCATTGGCGAAATTTGGCTCTGGGACAAATTCTCGACACCGTTGGCTGGGTCGTGCATTCGCCAGCGGAGATTCCCCAGGAGACACTCAAGGACGCACTCGAGGTCTATCAAAAAAACGTTGCTCTGATCCAGCGCCTGGGCGAGCAATGGAAGTTCAAAACGCTCTTCTATTGGCAACCGCATCTCTGGACGAAACAGATCTTGAGCCCGCACGAAACGCGTTTCTCTGATTCGCAGGCTCCTTTTTTGGCAAACACGCTTCGATTCCTCTCTGCCTTGGCGTCCGAGTCGGCCGAACTGACAGCCGATCCCACTTTTTACGACTGTAGTCCAATTTTCCAGGAAGTGACGGACACCAGGTATATCGACTACTGCCACTTCAATCAGGCCGGCAGCCGCGCCATCGCCCAGCAGATGGCCGAGGACGCTGCCCGAGTGCTGGCGCCCGAACGCGCAACGGCCGCAATGCGACCTGAAGATTTTCGACCACTTCGCGACAAGCGGCCACCAGCGGCGGAAGTTCGTCCATTCCGACTTGGAGAGGAGTCCGAAATGGTCGAGCGACAAGAGGCTGGACCGGTACACGAAATGATGCGACGAGAACTCGCCCCGTCGGGAATGTGACTGTCTCTGGCTAACGGTCATGCACGGAGGCCAACTGGTTTACTCAGCGGCACCAACGGCAAGCTCTCCGGACAATCGCACTCCACCGCGCCATCTGGATTTAGCCCTGTGTCCAGCCGGGCGCGTGTTTGTCGACTCGGAAACCGCGCCAGAGCGGGTGGCGAACAGACGTAAGGTGCCGCGTGGCCGCTGGCGTTTGCAGAATCACGACGAAATCAAATTAACCACGGAGTGGAGGTACCGGGGACATGTACGCCACGTGGTCGCGGCGGGACAGTGGAGCTACCACGGTTGGTCTAGCCCCGCGAGCCTCGTCTTAGCCCCACGTCAATAACGTGGGGCCTCAGCGCCAGCTACATCCAGATCAAAGAATTCTCCGCGCCCGCCGTGGGGCCTCGGCACCAGCAAAGCCCACTGGCACCACCAACGCGGGCCGATCACGGTGTTCCCTGCCGCCACAACACCTTCGACTCGTCGCGAGGACGTTCAGGAATTATTCGGGCCAAGACCACACGCTAGGTGTCTGGACGACGCACGGCTTGCCAGCACCAGAACAAGCCCGACACACGCGCGGCGTTTCCATGGGCAATCGGCCTCGCGGAAATCGCCTCGCACCAGGGGGCCAGCCAGGCGGTAACCTCGGCGGGGTGAAACCAGCGCTCCCACGTCGCAGTGCGCGAAAGGGGTTGGTGTTGTCGATCCTTGTCGATCACCAGCACCACACCGCCCGGGCGGACCACGCGGCACAACTCTGTCACGGCGCGGCTGGGCCACAGCGCATGTTCCAGCGACTCGACGGCCAACGCCGCGTCGAACCGCGCCGGCGCGGATGCCAGGTGCCACAGGTCGCCCTCGACGGCGGGCACGCCCTCGGGCCACAGGGCGCGCCACCGGCTGGCCGGCTCGACAGCAGCCAACTCGAATTGCGGAAAGTGCTCGCGCAGGGCTCTGAGGAAACGGCCCGACCCGGCCCCCACGTCGAGCACGCGCCCGCGTGGGGGAAGCCTGGCGAGCGCCGCCGCAGTGGCCTGCCAGCGACCATCTTGGGCCGGTAGGTGCTGGGGCAAATCGAGGGCGGCTAGGGAATTGTCTGCGCTGCAAGAAAACTCAGCGGCCACTTCCGCGCGAATCGCCTGCACCAGGTGCAGCGTATCGACCAACCGAGCCGGCTGTCCGCGGCGTGGCGCAACGGCGCCATCGGCACGCTGCTGTCGGAACCACCAGGCGCCCGAGTGGAGGCAATCGGCGGGAGCAGTTTTTTTATCGGCCGTGCGTTGCCAGCGCGCCAGCCGACTGGCACCGGCCGCGGGGCCCAGCACCTGGCAGGCCAACTGCGTGGTGGACGGGCAGGGGTCTGGGTCGCCCTCTTGCTGGGGTAATCCTGCGCCCCGATCGTGGGCCAAGAGCCAGGCCAGGGCGCGCTCGACGGCCGTGGCGCGGCGCTCGATGAGGGAGGTGCGCCAGGGGCGTGCGACACGGCGCGCTAGCCCCAGGCACCAGCGTGCCGGCGCGGCCAACGGGGGCAGGTCGTCGGGGGGCGCCGCTAGAGAGGGCGCAACGCTATGGGGTGATGCCGTGGCCAAGGTGCTGTTTGCGGTCTCCTGGGATCCCGCCGAATTGCTAGGGTTGTGCATCGTCGAATTTCCTGCGCGGCGCGGCTTCGCAGGCGGGAAGTAGCTGGCCTGGCGGCGCTGCTTGGGGCTGGTTGCCGGGCCGGTATGATCGACGGTTCCTTACCGGGGCCTGGGCAAATCGCCGAGTGCCTGGAAACGTCGTCGAACCGGTGGCAAACGCGTGTACAAGTTCCACGTCAGTCTACATCGTCGCGATCCCGTGGTGGTGCCTGCGGCGCCGGCCACGGTCGAGGGGCGAATGGTCAACACGTTGGTCGTCTCGCGCGAGGCAGTGGCGGCGACCTTCGACAAGTCGTTTGAAGAAGTCGCGGAACAACTGAATCGCTGGCCGCGGATGTTCATCGAACCCGACGGCTCGTTCGTGTGGGTTGCGCCCCAGGGGGAGGCGCCGTGGCAAGTCGACGGGGTGTTGTACGACCGCGCCGGCCGGCTGCTGTACGTCGAACTCAAGGGAAATTGTCCGGAGGCTGAATTTGACCGGTTCCTAGCGGCCTGTGGCTGGCCCCAGGCGGCGGTGATGTTCCAACTGTTGCGGGCGGCGGTGTTCGTCGACGAGCAGGAGTTTCGCTGCGGGGCCCAAGCAGGTGGGTGACGGCGCACGGGGTTGTTTACCTGTCGCGCATGCGGCGCGTGCTGTGATTGGCGACCGGTTGTCGGTCGTCGGTTGCCTGTTCTCC